>JBIKKU010000273.1:0-4409 GCA_044360245.1 Flavobacteriales bacterium
CTGAAATCAAGATTTGTCACTACCGCATCTCACGAATTCAGAACACCCCTTGGCACTATTTTGTCCTCTGCATCACTTATCGGGAGATACAACGCTCCGGAAGATGAAGACAAACGCGGTCGACATATCGAACGCATTCGCAGCAGCGTAAACAACCTTACCGAAATTTTGAATGATTTCTTATCGCTCGACAAACTGGAGGAAGGCATCATTCGAAACAATCCCGTTGAATTCCCACTTGAACCTTTTATAGGTAAAGTTACCGATGAATTGAGGGCTATTCTTAAGAATGGACAAAGCATTGCCTACGATCATGAAGAAGAATACACCCTAGTAAACCTCGATCAACAACTCTTCCGAAACGTAATCATCAATCTGGTTTCCAACGCCATCAAATACTCTCCAGAAGATTCCCCCATTAAGGTGCAAAGCATCGTTGAAAAGGAAAGAATCATCATTATGGTTTCTGATAAAGGTATTGGAATCCCAATCGAGGACCAACCTCATCTTTTCACCCGATTCTTCCGTGCCCAAAATGCAACCAATATTCAAGGCACCGGACTGGGACTCAATATTGTCAAGAAGTACATTGAATTAATGAATGGAGAAATAGGATTTGTAAGTGAAATCTCTCAAGGAACTACATTCAGAATTTTATTACCTTTATTGAAAACCCAAGCAGACCAAAAATGAAAAAAATTCTCCTGATCGAGGACAATCCAGAAATGAGGGAAAATACGGCGGAAATCCTCGAGCTCGCGAAATATCAAGTCACCACAGCGCCGAACGGAAAAGAAGGAGTAAAACAGGCTCAAAGCCTAAAACCTGACCTTATCATTTGCGACATCATGATGCCTGAATTGGATGGTTACGGTGTGTTGCACATGTTGAGTATGGATCCGGAAACCTCTTCCATTCCGTTTATTTTCCTTACCGCAAAAGCAGAAAAATCGGACTACCGCAAAGGCATGACCATGGGGGCAGACGACTATCTCACCAAGCCTTTCGACGATATGGAATTGCTTTCGGCCGTTGAAACCAGGTTGAAAAAAAGCGAAAAAATCCGCGCTAATTTTTCCAAAGACCTCAATGGACTCAATCAGTTTTTCAGTGAAGCGCGTCACCTCGATGATCTGAAAAAACTTTCCGAAAACAGAAAAGTTAAAACCTTCCGTAAAAAAGAAACCATCTATAGTGAAGGTGCTTTCCCAAACAGCATGTATTTTCTTGCTAAAGGAAAAGTGAAAACCTGTCGCAACAACGAAGACGGAAAAGAATTCATTACCGGATTGTTTAACGAAGGCGATTTCTTCGGATACCTTGCGCTTTTGGAAGATGAACCCTACGCCGATTCTGCCATTGCGCTGGAAGATGCAGAAGTTTGCGTGATTCCGAAAGAGGATTTCTTTGCATTGCTCAACACCAACCGCGAAGTCTCTTCCCGATTCATCAAAATGCTCTCCGACGACATCAAAGAAAAAGAAGAGCGTCTGATCAAATTAGCCTATAACTCTGTTCGCAAACGCGTTTCCGAAGCCTTGCTCATGCTGGAAAACCATTATTCCGAAAAGGAAAATGCAGAACCTTTCTCCATGGCGATTTCTCGCGATGACCTTGCCAACATTGTAGGTACCGCATCTGAAACCGTTATCCGCACCCTTTCCGATTTCAAAGAAGAAAAACTCATTGAAATCAAGGGCAGCCGAATCACCATCATCAACCGCGACAAACTCGTGAAAATGAAAAACTAATTGGGTTTACCATAATCCCGATTGTTTTGACAAGCCAATATTCGTAATTCGACAGAATTCTTTTCGCGATGCGTTTACATTGCCTTAACTTTAAGGCAACAGAAACGAAATGAAGAGGATTTTTGCGCTGACCATTGTCCTGATTTTTTGGACATGCACAGCTTATACCCAATTGCGGATTAACGAAATCAGCAACAACAACCAGAACACACTACAGGACGAATACGGGGAATATCCGGATTGGCTTGAGATTTATAATTATTCAGCCTCAGCCATAAACCTGAGCAATTATTTCCTCAGTGATAAATCTTCTGTTCCATTGCAGTTTCAACTTCCCAACTACAACCTTCCGGCTGGTGGTCGAATATTAGTGATGTCGAGTGGAAGAAACATCAATCGCTTCGTGGACCATTGGGAAACGGCTATAAATTATGACGATACCTGGACCTATTTGGTTCCAAGCACTGAACCCGACACCAATTGGGTTTATCCCACATTTATACCCTCAGGCTGGAACACCGGACAAGGCGGGATAGGTTATGGGGATGGTGATGACAATACCACCATTAGCAACTGCAACAGCGTTTACTTAAGAAAAACGTTTAACGTGACTAATCCGAATGCTCTGGTATTTGGATTGATGTCGATTGACTACGATGATGGTTTTGTAGCCTACCTCAACGGTGTAGAAATTGCACGCAGCAATATTGGAGGAGCAAGTGCTCGTCCTGCATTTAACGAACCCGCTGTAAATACACACGAAGCAGCAATATACACTGGCGGCGGACCTGAGTTTTTTGTGGTAGATCCTGCAACACTTTCATCGGCATTGCTCACCGGAACTAATGTACTTTGCATTCAAGTGCACAACACCGATATCGCTTCTTCTGATTTGAGCTCAATCGTTTGGTTGCATTTTGGAATTGCAGACAACGCCACTTACTTTGGTGCAAACCCACCTTGGTTTACTTTAGGTCAGACCTATCTGCATACCAATTTTTCCATTAGCGCAAGCGGCGAAAAAATTTACCTCAACGATAACAATGCAAACCTGATTGATTTCGTCAGTGTTCCTGCTTTAGACATGGATCATTCTTACGGTAGTTTAACAGATGGCGACACCACAAGATGTTATTTTAATGTACCAACACCAAATTCGATTAACTCCGGAAGCCTTTGTTATTCGGGCTATGCAGAAGCACCTCAAATTCTACCGCCTGCAGGACACTATCCCGGATCGACCATGATTTCAATTGTTGGCAATGGAAACATCCACTTCACCTGGGACGGCGATGTTCCCGAAACAATCGATCCGCAATACACTGCATCTTTTTTACTTCCCAACACCGCAGTAATTCGTGCAAGAACAATCCCAAGCAGCGGAAATCTTTTGCCTTCCCGAATTGCAACAAGTACTTTTTTAATCAACGAAAATATTGATCTGCCTATTTTTTCCCTTGCCACCGATTCGGTTAATTTATGGGATTACAATTATGGAATTTATGTTTTCGGTCCAAATGCAGATAGCATCAACTATCCGTATTTCGGATCAAATTTCTGGCAAAACTGGGAACGTCCGGTGCATATCGAATACTTCGCAAAAGACGATCAATTGAAATTCGCTTACGATGGCGGATTGAAAATTCATGGAGGATGGTCAAGAGGAAATGATCAGAAAAGTTTGCGCCTGCTTTCCAAAAACAAATACAGCGATGGAAAATTGAGTTACCCTCTGCTATCGGATAAACCATGGATTGAGGAATTTACCAATGTGAATTTACGCAATGGCGGAAACGATTATTGGGAAGCAAGAAGCCGTGATGCCTTTATGCAACGCCTCGTTCGTCACACTCATGTTGACTACATGGGTTATGAACCATCCATTTGTTTCCTCAACGGAATGTATTGGGGAGAATATGAAATTCGAGAAAGAGAGGATCAATACTTCATAGAAAACAACCATGGCATCGCAGCAGACCATGTGGATATTTTGGCACACACCTACAATGGCATCAACATCATCAACGGAAGCGATCAGGGTTATTACAACATGTTGAGTGTGGCTTACAATCTGAATGTAACAGACACTGCGTATTTCGAGGACATGAAACCTTATTTGGATTGGGAAAATTTTGCAGATTATTTCATTACGCAGAGTTATGTCGGCAATGGCGATTTCATGAGTGGTTATCCCAACAACATCAAAATGTGGAAGCCCGCAGATCAGCCCGGTCCTTGGCGCCATGTGCTTTGGGATATTGATTTCGGACTTGGTCTTTACGATGGAGATTACAACCGCAATTACCTGAATGAAATGCGAACAAGCGGAATTTATTCTGGAGCATTGCTTGATCATACACTTCAAAATCCGGTATTCCGCCATTATTTTATCAACCGCTATGCAGACATCATCAACACCAGTTTTCATCCTGACAGTCTGACACCGGAAGCCAACAGCATCATTGATTCTTTGCTTGGCGATTTACCTCGTCACCATAACCAATGGGGTGGCTCTTTAGGTGGATTGTACAATGTGTATCAAAACATGTACGACTATAACAGTTTACGCAGACAAGGTGCGCGTGATCTCATTCAGGCAGATTTTGGAATGTCGGGCCAAGTAGATGTCACCATCCAAGTTCAACCCGCAGGAGCCGG
>JBIKKU010000213.1:0-5783 GCA_044360245.1 Flavobacteriales bacterium
ATTAAAATTTCCACGATCATTCCACCCACACTTCCCTGGACAGGCTTGTATTTCAATGGCAATCCGGTGCGCATTATTGCTGTTGCAAATCCGGGTTACACCTTCGATCATTGGAACGCAAACAGTGTGATGGGACAAACATCTTCAAGCAGTATTTTCCTGAATATTTTCAACGATGCTGTTTTCACTGCTGTATTTACAGGTAATGCACAATCAGCCGATGTGGTGATTTCCGAAATCAATTTTAATTCCGACAGCAGCCGAAATTCAGGCGATTGGATTGAGCTTTACAACCGTGGTTCAGTTGCCGTTGAACTCACCGGATACAGCATCCGAAAAGCAACACCCTACCAAACTTTTCGTTTACCTGATGGTCTCAGCATTGCACCGGGATCTTATTTGGTTCTTGCAGAAGATTCCCTTGCCTTTGCAACGCAGCATCCATCCATAAGTAACGTGCGTGAAATCAAATTGCAACTTGAAAATAGTGGCGATGAAATCCACCTCCTGAATGCAAAAAATCAAAGCATTCAATCTGTTACTTTTTCCGATGAAATTCCATGGGTATATGGTGCAGATGGTACAGGAAGAACAATGGAATTCAGAACCGACAGTACCAATCAAAACGATCCTCAAAACTGGTTTGCGGGTTGCATGTTTGGCTCACCTGGAATGGCATTCAGTGCTTGTCAGGACGCGTTGATTTTTTCCGAAATCAATTATCATCCATTGTCACCGATGGGCGACTGGGTTGAAATCCGCAACATGACCGGTTCATCAATAGACCTCAGCAATTGGTACATTAGCGATGCTAACAGCGACAACCGTTTTTATTTTCCATCCGGAACCATCATTGCGCCTGATCAAAGCATTGTTATTGCCGAAAACGATACCTTATTCCACGAGGTTTGGCCCGGAAGAGAAACGGTTATTGGCAGCACCTCCTTCGGGTTTTCCAATGCAGGGGAAATGATTCGTTTATTTAATGCATCGGGCATTCTTGAATTTTCCATTTTCTACGAAGATACCTTATGGCCGACAGAGGCCGATGGATTTGGAAAAACACTTGAACTGCGTGACCCCACAAAACTGATGCAAGATCACCAAAACTGGTTTGCGGGTTGTTACAATGGCTCACCGGCAAAAGCTTACGATCCGGAATGTTGGATAAGTGATCCGGAAGGTGATTTGAACTGGTGGATTTCCTATGATGCATCTTCAGATCAAATTATTATTGAAGCACCTTTAACACGCGGGAATCTCGATTTGGACATCTACGATATCAATGGAAAATTGCTGCTGCAACACACATTGGGAGGTACCGGTCATTACCGAATTCCTGCATCCAAACTTAGCTCGGGAGTGTATTTGGTGAAACTCGGAAGAACCGGTGAAAAAGGAGAAGCCAAAAAACTTGCCGTAACCAAGGTGTAGTCGGATTTATTAGTTTTGCAGGACCATGAAGTCCATTTTTGTCCTGCTTCTTTTTTTGTGCTCATCCTCAGGATTTGCGCAACAAAAATATTGGGTATTCTTCACCGATAAAAACGGTGTAGAATTCGACCCCTATACTTTTTTTCATCCGAATGCCATTGAACGTCGGATAAAAAACGGTTTATCACTTTACGACACAACCGATTTTCCGCTAAACCCAAATTACATTCACGCTGTTGCCCAAAGGTGTGATTCCATCTCCAACCATTCTCGTTGGTTCAATGCACTTGCAGTTTACGGGAACGAAGCGCAAATGGAAGAAATTCGCACACTTCCTTTTGTTGCCGAAGTGGAAGAAATGTGGAGTTACGACATGGCATTAACACGCAAAATCGAATTGAAAGATTTTTCTCCGGGAATGCGTGAGTTGTTGCGATTGCAAACCGAGCGCATGCATGGATCTGCCTTTGCAAAAAATGGAATTACCGGAAAAGGAATTCGGGTATGTATTATTGATGCAGGATTTACCGGATTCAAAGAAACGGAAGCTTTAAAACATGCCTATAACAGAGGTTATGTAAAAATGACTTACGATTTTGTCCGTGAAGAGGAAGAAGTGTTTTTGGGTCACGAACACGGAACGATGGTCAGTTCCAGCGTTGCCGGAAAAGTAGATTCCGTTACACTGGGCATGGCACCTCAGGTTGAATTTTTATTGGCGCGCTCCGAAAAAGTTTCTGCCGATAAACTTCGCGAAGAAGAGAATTGGCTCGCTGCAATGGAATGGGCAGATAAAAACGGAGCACACATCATCAATTCTTCTTTAGGTTATACCGTTTCAAGGTATTTCAGAAAAGACATGAATGGTAAGATGGGATTGATTTCTCGCGCTGCAACCATGGCCTCACGCAAAGGAATACTTGTGGTCAGTTCTGCAGGCAACGAAGGAGATGGCATATGGAAAATTGTTGCTGCTCCCGGAGATGCCGATTCAGTACTGACTGTTGGAGGAATTAATCCATGGACAGGCATTCATGCATCATGGAGCTCATACGGTCCAACCAACGACAAACGCTTAAAACCAAATGTTTCGGCCTTTGGCAATGCTATCGTTGGATTTGATCAAGGATACATGGAACAAGCGGGCACTTCTTTTGCATCGCCTTTAGTTGCAGGATTTGCGGCATGTGTCATGCAAATGTATCCCAACCTCAACAACATGCAGGTATTGCAACTTATTGAACGTTCTGCTGATTTATATCCCTATTACGATTACGCTCATGGTTATGGTGTTCCCAATGCTTTGTTTTTTACGGATTCGCTTTTCAAAGATTCTATTCAAAAACAACATGAACCCACATTCCGTGTCATAGTCGATTCTTTAAACGTAAGCGTCGTTATTGATTCAGCCTTTTTTCATTTGGCAGAACCTGTTCAATCGGACTACTACAAAGAAAGCAACGGAAAAACTCAAAAAGAAGTAGAATCATCCTGGCATGAATACCACCTGGAAGATCGTTCTTATTCCACGGCATCACCCTATGTTTATTCACAACTTCCGGATTATCTTTTTTACCATGTACAAAACCGCGAAGGATATTTAAAAACTTATTACGTAATCTCCGTGCACCAAACAGAAGTGCTTAAACTCGACCGAAAAGATTTTACCGTAGGCGAAGTTCTGCGCATATTTTACAAAGGATATTCATTTAGCATTGAGTTCTAATGATGAACTATTTTTTCACCCTCGTATGTATCGTTTGCAGTTTCCAATTGCTGCAGGCACAAAACGTGATCATCAAACAAGATGTTGATCGTGATTTTGAAAAAGAAGAAATGGATGAACTTGGGCCTAATAAAAAATACTACAAGTCCACTTTCACCAGTTTTGGAATGCTCTTTGGAGCGCCTGATAATCCGGGATCTTCCATTACACCATACCGCTCTTTTTTCTACTCCACCGGAGCACGACACAAACATCAGTTCTCCAAAAGATTTGGATTGGGACATGATGCTTCGTTAAACTTTAGAACATTTTACATCACTCAGAACAGTTCCAAAACATTTATGGGAAACATCCAACATCGTTCTGAACGCTTGTTCAACATCAATGCCAACATCACCATTTATTCGCGCATCAACCTTAAAGCAAAACGCGGAAATCAATTGGGGAAATACCTTGATTTTGCATTTTATGGAGAATACGCTGCATTAACACGATATGTGGTAACAGATAAACTTGAAAATCCGAATGGAGCAGAAATTTCCAAAACCTATTTACGGGGTTTACCATACATCAATAAACTCAATTATGGTGCAGAATTTCGACTTGGTTTAAGACACATGTTGTTTTTTGTGCAGTACCGTTTAAGCGACATGATCAGGTATTCCTATGATCACCCCTATTCGGAATTACCTCGCTTTTGTGCAGGAGTAAATTTTGACGTCCCCCGCGATTTGTACAAGGGTAGATAAATAACCCTCTGATAACCAAGAAACACCGCATTCTCGATACGCCATTTTTTTCCCCCGTCAATAGGGCTTTTTGTTTACTTTTAGGCATTAAAAACCTGACCATGCGTATTGAACCGGGAACAACTCTGAAGGAAATCGCACACCTCATAGGATGCTCTTTTGTTGGTGATGAAAAACATCCCATTACAGGCATCAATGAAATTCACAAAGTAGTGCCCGGAGATATTGTCTTTGTGGATCATCCAAAATATTACGACAAAGCATTGCAGTCTGCTGCAACGACCATTATCATCAACAAAGAAGTAGATTGTCCGAAAGGAAAAGCGCTTTTACTCAGCGATGATCCTTTCCGTGATTTCAATAAAATCACGAAGCATTATGCTCCAAGCACAACACAGCACCTCGCCATTTGTCACGATACACAAATCCACGATTCTGCCATCATTTATCCGAACGTGGTAATTGGACACAATGTGCGTATTGGTGAAAGAACCATCATTCATCCCGGAGTTGTGATTTACGACAATGCCGTTATTGGAAACGATGTTATCATTCATGCCAATGCCGTTATTGGTGCTCATGCTTTCTATTACAAAAAACGTCCTGAAGGATTTGATAAAATGCACACCTGCGGAAGAGTCGTCATTCACGATCGCGTTGAAATTGGCGCTGCAACTACAATAGACTCGGGTGTTACAGGAGATACCATTATTGGAGAAGGAACCAAAATCGACAACCATGTGCATATTGGTCACGATACCGTTGTCGGAAAAGAATGTCTCTTTGCAGCACAAGTCGGTATTGCGGGTTGTGTAGTGATTGAAGACCGAGTAACCTTATGGGGTCAAGTTGGTATTCCATCCGGAATCCATATCGGAACAGGTGCCGTGTGCCTCGGACAATCCGGTTTAATGTCCAACGCAGAAGCAGGAAAAACCTATTTCGGTTCACCTGCCGGCGAGCATAAATCAAAATACCGCGAATTGGCTGCGCTTCGTCACTTACCGGAACTAATGGCTAAACTTAAATCCTGATGACCGACTCGGGCAATTCCAAAATCAACCGGCTCCAGGAGAAACTGAGCATGAAGGATTTCAAGCTGAATCAATTGCTTGAGATTACCGAAGCCATTAACTCGAACAGTTCGGTTGAGAAATTACTGGACATTTACAAATACGTTTTGCGTGAACAACTCGGTATTCAGAAAGCCATGCTGTTCAATCTGGATACGGATTGGAAATTGCTCATGAAATATGGTGTAAAAGGAAGCGTAAAAGATATTGATGTTGCGAAAGATTTGATGAAGATCAAAGACATTACTGTAATTGAGTCTTCTTCGAAAAAATCACTGAATACATTTGATGTGGTGATTCCCGTTTTTCATAAGCAAAGCCCACTTGCCTATTTGCTCATTGGAGACCTGAACGAAAATGAATTGAAAATCTCTCCCACCATCAAGCACATGCCTTTTGTGCAAACGCTGACCAACATCATCGTGGTGGCCATTGAAAACAAGCGATTGGCCAAAGAAGCCATTCAACAAGCCCGAATAAAAAAGGAGCTCGAATTGGCCTCGCAAATGCAAAGCATGTTGTTGCCTGATGATTTGCCGCACAATAATTTCATCGATGTTTCTGCAAAATATTTTGCACACCAGGCTGTAGGTGGAGATTATTACGATTTCATTCCGCTGAATGAAGATGAATTTGTGTTTTGCATGGCAGATGTCTCCGGGAAAGGAGTAGGAGCCGCATTGCTCATGTCGAATTTCCAAGCCAATCTGCGCGCCATTTTAAAGTACACCGATTTTCCTTTGACACGTTTGATCGATGAATTAAACACCTCTGTTTCCAAAAGTGCAAAAGGAGAAAAAT
>JBIKKU010000395.1:0-2961 GCA_044360245.1 Flavobacteriales bacterium
CAGGAAGAATGTGATGAAAAGCATTACAAGAGTTGACTTATTGTTTCTCTCCCAAAAAACAATCGCCAGGCATTGCAGCAAAAAAACAGGTAGAAAAAGTAAATCGGCAAAATAGAAATGCAAAAAATAATGCAGATAAACCATAGCAAACAAAAAGGGCAATAAACCACCCAAAAGCATCGTCAATGGCGAAATCCCCAAAGGAGTACAAAGTTGTTTGAGCAATAACAAAAACAATAAAGCGCTTAAAACATGCAGGAATAATGCAAAATACCGCATGTGCTGAATGTCTTTTTCCCAATCCAGTGCTTCAAAAAAATAATAAGGCACTAAAAATCCTCCGGGCGGATAAGAAACGTAATAGTAATTTCCTTGGGCATCAAACAATCCCGGTAAGCGTCCTAATGGAATGTGCTTATTTCCTTCTTCGGGATAGGTATACACCGGCGCGTAATGAAATTCTTGTGGTCCACCGCCTTTTTCCCAGACTTTCATGGTGTTGAGCACATGCGCACTCATCCAGGTGAATTTACCGTTGTCAGGCCCATTAATTTGTTGCCAACGCAGGAACACAGAAAGTATCACAAAAAGAAAAAGCAATGAAACGTGCCACCTGTTCCATTGCTTCTCTTTAAATGTGGTTAGACTCATGCTTCTGACATCAATCCGGTTGCGGTGATGGTGGATTTCTCCTGGTAATCTTCGTAATCGGTATTGATTTCCCAAAGGTTGTGTGATGTGCCTTTGGTGATGTTCTCAGCGGCCATTAAGCCCATGAGTATGGAGTGATCTTGATTGTTGTATTTAAACGCACCATATCTTCCAATGACATGCAAATTCGAAATCCCGGTGAGGTAATTTTCGATGGGTTTGAGTTTGTCTTTGTAGCCACGTGCATAAACAGGATAACAACGCGGAATCTTGTAAACAAATCCTTCTGAAATTTCTGAGTTGCCGACCAATCCTGTTTTTTTCAATTCTTCTTTCGCCAAAGCAATCAATTCTTCATTCGTTGAATTCCAGAGTTTATCGGTATCGTAGCACCAGTATTCCATGGCCACAATGGTTGATTTTTCACCGTTGTTGATTTCGGGAACCCAGTTGTCGAAATTGGTGATGCGTCCCATTTGCAAATCTGCAGCATGCACGTACAACCAATTGTCGGGAAATAAATTTTTTGCTTCTACTTTAAGGTAAACAATGATGGTGTTACGGTAGGTCAAACCATTGGCAAATTCACGAATATGTTCGGGCACATCCGGGAGTCGACTTACCATTAATGAGAAAGGCATGGAAGTGATGATATCATCGAATTCGCGCACACTTCCATCTGTCAATTCTAAGGCATAAGCTTTATTGTCGCGCGTGAGGACACGTTGCACAGGGGTTTTGACATGTACTTTACCACCATTGGCGTTGACAAAGTTTTGCATGCGTTCGTAAATCATTCCCGTTCCCCCTGTTGGGTAAGCAAACTGATCAACAAGTGTTTTATGCTTGTTTCCTTTTCCTCCGGTTACGGCATTTTTTACTGCTTCCCAAAGCGATAATTTCTTGATGCGTTGTGCTGCAAAATCGGCATCGAGTTCGGTGCAGGGAATTCCCCACAATTTTTCGGTATAGGTTTTAAAGAAGATGGAATACAATCGTTTCCCAAATCTGCCTGTCACCCATGTTTCGAAAGAACCATCTTGTTTGGTTGGCGAAATACGCTCGCGCATGTATGAACCCATACACAAGGTGGCTGTTCCGATTCCGAGTTTAAAAAGCGCATCGAATGGCTTCAAAGGATAGTAGAAAAATTTCTTCTTGTAATAAATACGTGTGAGGCGATCTACCATGCGGTAATCTTTTCCTGCTACTTCCAACCAAAGTTTATTGACACGGGTATCGTTGCTGAAAAAACGGTGGGGACCAATGTCGATGCGTTGGTTCCAGAGATCGATGGTTTTGGCAAGTCCACCTACACTTTCGCTGGCTTCGAATACCTCCACCTCCACACCGGCCTTGGCCAGTTCATAGGCAGCGGTAATTCCGGCGGGACCGGCTCCGATGACAGCTACTTTCTTTTTGCTCATAGAGATTTGATGCTATATAAACTGCAAAACTGTGAAGAATATTTCAATTCGTAATACCTTTCTATAAATAACTGTAAATCAGCCTCACAAGGAAAATGATGGTCCTGCTCCAAATAGAAGATATGCTCAGGCCGGAAAGTCCCGTCATTCAAGCGTTTGAGCACATCCGAACACAGCCAATCACGGGATCGGGGTGGAAATGAGGGGCATGGCGTTCCAACAGCATCACTCAGGGGAAAATACCCATGCCAGGACTCGTAATTCTCTACCACCACCACTGGTTTATCAGCACCAAGCAATTGCGGAAGATTGATCGTTAGCCAATGTCCACCTTGATTCAAGGGCAATACCACGTCTCCCGGTCTGATGAATTTGGAAGCTCCCGAAACATCGTTGGCCACTTTGCGCATGTATTCCATTTCAGGTACATGCTTAGCTACAAATGAAAACACAAGACCAAAAACAAGCATAGGCATAACCCAAGTCACCCATTTTTGAATACGGTGCATACACAACCACAAAAGCAGAAATAAATAATGAAAGGTGATCAATCGCGTAGTGACCATTCCACCTTTGGTATCGCTATCGGGCAACCAGAAAATCAATACAACCAAAACCATGGCACCGATAAAAAAGACATCACTGTACCTGAAAAACGCAACACTTTTATCGCGCTTGAACAAACGAAGAAACACGGTGAAGACCGCAGCACCATACAACAAAGCCACAAAAGCACGTGTATAAGGCAAGTCGGTTTTTCCCCAAGCCACCAAGGGCTGACCATCATACATGAATCGGAATACTTCTGCTTTGGGCAAATAAAAATAATTGTTGCTGCCAAACGTTTTTTGATAGAGGTACACCAAAACGATAAATGGAAGAT
>JBIKKU010000152.1:0-7206 GCA_044360245.1 Flavobacteriales bacterium
GCGCCACCAAAAGAATTAAAGCGTCTTTTAGAAATTGCCGATTGTATTCCGCTGAAAAAAAGCGATAACGTTTTTTCAATTCCATGATGAGCATCAATCCGGAAACCATTGCCAATACAGGAAGGGCGGAGAGGTGAGAAAAATAAGTTCCTGCAGACAAAAGCAAAATAACCGGAGCATGTTTCCAATGTAGGTGATGCAGGTGTCTCTGCAAATATCCTATCGACCAAAAAAGAAACACGATGGAAAAACAGTAATTGTAAGAACCCGAATACAAGAACATTCCAAATGTCACGGGTAAAATGAGCAAGGGCAACAATCCGGTTTGTTCCATAAACGCACGAAGCACGTATCGAAAGGAAAAAACCATGCTCAACAAAAGTGTCAACAAGGTCATTTTTTCTGCAGAAGCCCCATCCAGAAAAAAAGAAAAAACCATCATCACAAAATGACCGGTCCAATTGGGCTGCGGAAAATCGGTGAATTGAAAATACTCTGATACATGTCCGGTTCCTCCGCTTAAAAGATCGGCCATGATGCGTGCATTTCCCACATGCGAAGGACCATCAAAGGTGATAAACCATTTCTGTTCGAAGAAATAGGAGGACATTGCCAACAACGATAACCACAAAACAAAAAAGGGTAAATACCTAAAAAAAAGAGCCCTGTATGCCATGACTATCGGAGTTGATGCAATCGAGCGTATTTCTCGTCCTCTATTAAGATGTAATAGGCATTAAGGAATGAATCAATTACGGGTTCACAAGGATATTCCATATTGATATTGGTTCCATATTCCAAAACAAAACCAGGAAGTTGTTTTGCTTTAAATAATTCAGGCAACAATCGTTCGCAATAATAGTCCTGTTGAAAGGAAAAAACAATCGGATAAGGTTGAGGATGATTGTATTTTAAAGGAAAATAATCTTGAGCAGCTTCATAATTTTCTAAAACGATGACATTTTTATCCACTCCTAAATAATTTGCGTAGTGGGCAGAAATCCAGTCCCAATCAACCGGACGCCATATGGGTAATATTACATCGTTTTCCTTTACATGTTTATCTGATACTTTTTCGATGGACCTCACAACTTGATTCATAAGGCTTTGCGTTTCCCGAAACATGGTGAGATGTCGTGAAGTAAGCACAAACAAAGGAGCTAATGCCAATAGTTGAACAACAAAAGGTATTTTATTACTAATCAACCAGGCCAGAAAAAAAATGTAGGAAATTAATACCATTCGCAGAGTCATAAATCCTCCTTTCCCATCACCATCGGGAAGATAAAAGGTAAGTGCTACCATGACCAATGAAACAATCAGAAGAAAATCTGAATAAATGAAACCCGACTTTTTCCAGATGCGGTATCCAACAATAAACATTGAAAGCAATGCAAAAATGTACATGATTTTTGTAGAATATTTTGCTTCATTCCCTGCATAAACAATTGTTGGGTACAAGTGACGAAAAAGCTTGTAGATTTCAGACCAAGCCTGGTAATCAAACCTACCTCCATCACTTCGGTTTAAAAAATAAAACGATGCAAGAATCACTACCGGAACTGATGCTACAAACAACAAGGCACCATGCCGAACAATAGCTCTATAATCGCTTTTATGAAAAACAAAAGTTTCGGTGATAAAAGCAATCATGACAAAAACCATGACCATTAAAAACGCCCCCATGTGGGAGAAATAAACCAATAAAAGCAAAAAGCCAAAAATGATATAATGATTTGCTTTCCAAAGCCCACGGCGACGAAGATAAAAACCTGTAATCCAAATCAGCACAGGTAATGAAAAACAAAAATTATAAAAGCCGTAATACAAAAACGCATTAAATGCTAAAGGAATAACAAGAAGTGAAAACCAGCCTTGTTCAGGGTAATAATTTCGAATGAGGTATCGAAATGCAAAAACAAATGCAAAAACATACGTAGTAATCAGAATTTTTTCGGCAACCGATGCGGAAAATAAACCATTTAAAATCAGGAGTAGAAAATGCCCAAGCCAATTTGGTACCGGTTCTTGATTCCAAGTGTAAAATTCTGAGGCTTGAGGAAATCCACCGGACAATTTACCCCACATTAAATTCGCATTATAGGAATGCGCAGCACTATCGAGGGTACAAAAATACTTGTATTCAAAAAAAACAGAAGTAAAGACGGCAATACCAATAACGATTAACCACACATCATACTTTGCACAAAAACCGGCGATCTTTGACATACTCAAAGCTTCATCTCAGGAACATCGCCATCGATGATGAGTCGTCCTGCAGTTTTTGCTTTAATTTCTTCCACGCTCACACCCGGAGCACGCTCAAGTAAACGAAAACCGTCGTTGGGTGTAACTTCCAATGCTGCAAGCTCGGTTACGATTTTTTTCACGCAACGAATTCCTGTTATCGGCAGTGAACATTGCGGCAACAATTTCGATTCGCCTTTGGGGTTGACATGCTGCATGGCCACAATGATATTTTTTGCAGAAGCAACGAGGTCCATTGCACCCCCCATGCCTTTCACCATTTTTCCGGGAATTTTCCAGTTGGCAATATCGCCGTTGTCCGAAACTTCCATCGCACCTAAAATGGTAAGATCAACTTTACCTGCACGAATCATTCCGAAGCTAAGAGCAGAATCGAAAAAAGCAGAACCGGGAACCGTGGTAATGGTTTGTTTTCCTGCATTGATGAGATCCGGATCTTCTTCTCCTTCAAAAGGAAAAGGACCAATTCCCAGCAATCCGTTTTCTGATTGCAACACTACGTTCATGCCTTGCGGAATATAATTCGCCACAAGTGTAGGAATACCAATTCCCAAATTCACATACATACCATCGCGCAATTCTTGTGCAATGCGTTGAGCAATTTGATTTTTGTCGAGTGCCATCAGTTCTCTTTTTTAATATAAGCTACAGCGCGGAAATCATCCACTAAAACCGGACCACCTCCTGCCAACCACAAAGAAACGCAAAAATTATCGTTTGGAGTGCGTACATCGGGTGTTAGGTAATCAAAACTGACCTTGTTCCATTGCCCCACACGGAAGGATGTATCTGACTTTACATCAAAAGATTCCCATTTGTATGCCTTGTCTTTGCTATTGAGGAAACAGGCATAAGGAATCGCCTCCAGCTTTTCGAAATCACCCAAAGGTTTTACCATCATGGTAATGTGAATCCAAGCATATTCTCCCTTGCAAAAATCAGAAAATGGAAGCTTGATGGCCGGAGCATGTGCATCTTTATCGGTAATGAGGTAGGCGTATTTTCCGGAATATGCAGTATCACTTACATAGCTTCCGCCTTTTGTTTCTGTTGGCGATTCAAATCCGGAATATGCAATGGTTTTGCCGGGATAATAATTACTTGAGTCGCTAAATACTTTTATTTGAGATGCTTCAACACGATCGAGCAATAACAAATCGGCAGCATTTGGAGGAACAGTGGTTTTAAAAAAGATCGCTTTGTAATAGGCCCAGGTCATGCGGTATTCACTCATCACAAAATGCAACATTTGCCAGGTCTGAAAAAGATTCAATACAACGAAAAAAAGCAAGACCAGGGAAATAGAAATCTTAGCCCACAATTTTCCCGAAAACCAATATTGAAGCAAGAAACCTAAAGGCAATAACAACAAAGGGTAATACTGAATTACCGGTCGCGAACCGAAACTCGCCGCATACCACCAGTTGGTCCAACACGACAACACATAAACTACGATTGGAAAATACACCGCAAAGGCCCAAAAGGCATCCGGCAAATCTTTGCGCAGGCGATAAATTCCAACAACTGCCAACAACATGATTGGGGTATAAATGAACCAACCTTTTCGGAATGAAAACAAAAATTCGAAGGTATGTGGCTGCAAAAATTCAAAGCCTTCTCCGGGATTCTGATAAGAATTAAAAATCCATTCGCCGGCATAAGTTTTCCAATACAACAACTGCGGAAAAACCACCATAAAAACCACCAAAGAAGCAAACAGAAATTGCTTTTTGTATTTCAGAAATAAAGCAAGTTTTGATTGAAAGGTATAGGTACTCCCGATTCCCCAAAGCAAAAAAATCAAGAGCGAAAGTCCCTCGGTTGGTCGACTTAATGACATGATGGACCAAACCAATGCAAGCAATACCAAATCCCTCGTACGAAAATGCTCATACCACTTTAACAAAAGCAATAAAAAGAGGGCATAGCCGACAAACAAATAAATGTGCGACATGGCCACCATACCAAGGTTGAGGAAAAAATAATTGGTACCAAAAGCAACCAGCACCAACAAAAATGCCGACATGTTTTCACTGAAAAAACGAAGTGCGATTTTCCTGCAAAGAACTATTCCGAGTATGGAATAAAACACGGAACCAAACAACATCATCCATTCGTAAGGCGCCGAATATCCATCCATAGGATACCCAAAAACAAAAGCCAAAAAATGTCCAATGAAAAAAAACGGCAAATAGATAAGAGCCATTCCCATGGAATACATAATCACCCACGCACCATTTTGTCCGGGAGCTGCTTGATAAAAACCGGGCGTGCTTTGGTATTGAGCAATGGCTTCATTCACCGGACCAAGATCTATTAATCCCGGATCTTGATGAATAAAGGTTTGGGGCAAATAGAGGTAATAACCAAAAACATCCCATGCAATAAGATGATGAGGACGTTGTGCAAGTATCCATATTACCACAAAAGCAAACAGGAAACAAACAACAACTGTAGGATGATTTCGGAGGTACCGAATCACATTTAAGATTGTTTCCTTACTGTTCTTTGCTCGATGCGTTTTTCGTAACCACTACCTTGGAAGATGCGGTGTACATAAATTCCCGGAAGGTGAATATGATCGGGATTGAGTTCTCCGGCAGGCACCAATTCTTCGACTTCAGCGATGGTGATTTTTCCGGCCATTGCTACCAGTGGATTAAAATTGCGTGAGGTTGCACGGAAAATTAAATTACCATGCGTATCGCCTTTCCATGCTTTCACGATGGAAAAATCGGGTTCGAAAGCATATTCCAACAAATAATCCTTGCCTTTGAAATTGCGCACTTCTTTTCCGTTAGCTACTTCCGTTCCTACTCCTGCAGGCGTGAAAATAGCGGGCATTCCGTAACCTGCAGCCATGAGGCGTGTTGCAAGTGTTCCTTGTGGAATGAGATCGACTTCGAGTTCGCCACTTAGCAACTGACGCTCGAATTCTGCATTTTCGCCCACGTAGGATGAAATCATTTTGCGCACTTGTTTTTGTTGCAACATGAGTCCGATTCCAAAATCATCCACACCTGCATTGTTCGAAATACAGGTCAATCCTTTTACGCCTTTTTCTACAAGCGCCGCAATACAGTTTTCGGGAATCCCGCATAAACCGAAGCCTCCAAGAGCAAGGGTTGTGTTATCCTGAATGTCGCGGATGGCGTCTTTGGCGTCTTTTACAACTTTATTCATGGTGTCTTTTTATTCAAAATCAAATGGTCTTTCTTCATTGTGATTGGTAGAATCGTTTGGATCCCACATATCGGTTTCCATGTCTTTATAATCACTGCGTCCCCAGATGTCGATCATGTTTTTCACTTCGCGGCAATCGAGAAATTCTGCCGGAAAATTATCGGGACGTTCAAAATCTTTTGTCGAAAGTTTTAAGGTTTTATCGGCCAATGCTTTCTTCATGAAGTAACCCCATATAGGCATTGCGGTATTTGCTCCCTGACCCAAATCGGTGCGCGAGAAACGAATGGAACGGTCTTCGCAACCTACCCAAACACCACATACCAAATCGGGTGTTAATCCAATAAACCAACCATCGGAGTTGTTCTGCGTGGTTCCGGTTTTTCCTGCAATCGGGTTTTTAAATCCGCCATAAGGACGACTGGAACGTATACGCAAGGCAGTACCGGCTGTTTTTCCGGTGTAAGGATTCACGGCACCGCTTGTTGTTCCTTTCATGATTTCCAACATCGCATAAGCCGTGAATTCATCCATGGCTTCATTCGTTTCGGGTTCCACATCGAGAATCACATTTCCGTTGCGGTCTTCAATGCGGGTAAACATCATGGGTTTGATGTAAACGCCTTTGTTGGCGAATGCACTTTGCGCTGCTACAATTTGTTCAACAGATAAATCGGCAACACCCAAACAAATGGATGGATTTGGCGCAAGGTATCCTTCGGGAATCCCAAGATCTTCGACCAAATCAATCACCAATTGCGGTTTTTCTTTTTGCATGATGAATGCCGTAATGTTGTTCATCGATGCGGCCAAAGCCCAATACAAGGGAATGGTTTCACTTGTGTATTTTACACCTGCATTGCGCGGACACCACAGTTTATTTTGTCGAGCAGTAAAAGGAACTTCAATACAATGCTCAATATCGGGAGCAGTAGAGCATGGACTCAATACCCGATCGCGGAATGCCGCTGCATATACAAATGGTTTAAATGTTGAACCCACCTGGCGTTTTCCTACACGCACGTGGTCGTATTGAAAATGTTTGAAGTTTACGCCACCAACCCAGGCTTTGATAAATCCGGTATGCGGATCCATGGCCATCATTCCTACTTGCAAAAATTTCTTGTAGTAAATGATGGAATCACGCGGCGACATCAAGGTGTCAAATTCATTGTTCGGCTTGTTGTAAGCGAACACGCGCATTTTTGTTTTTGTGTTGTAAATTTTTTCAATCTCCGCTTCCGAAGCAACTTTCAACGAATCACCACAATATCCGCAGACGTGGTAACCGCCTGTTTTTTTCATGTCTTTGGTACGCTCACAACTTCCGCACAAAATTCCTTTCAGCACACGGTAACGCTTGGATCGCTGAAAAGACTGCAGAATCAATGAATCGCCTTTTTCTTTTGATATGTCGTTGGAAAAAGGTGGATTCTTCCAACGTTTGTTGTCTTTGGAAAAATCGCGTTGCAATTCTTTACTCAAATGTTCGTTAACGGCCCATTCGGCATAGGATTGCAAACGGTAATCGATGGTGGTGTATACACGTAAACCATCTTTGTAGATGTCATATTTGGATCCGTCTTTTTTGTGATACACATAATTTCCGGAAGCATCTTTCTTTTCGAAAAGCGCTGTGAGCTCCTTACGCAACTCTTCACGGAAATAAGGTGCCGGACCTTCGATGTGATCTTGCAATTGGAAATCCAATTCCACTTTTTGCACCCGAAGTGAATCGTATTGCTCTTGTGTAAG
>JBIKKU010000415.1:0-2717 GCA_044360245.1 Flavobacteriales bacterium
CTGTCAGGAAGCAAGAAACCACTGTTGGAAACATTTCCATTGCATGTGTTTGCACAGGTATCGGTTACCATGTAATTATGAATTACAGTGCAGTTGTTTTGGTAAACCGTAAACAATTGATAAGATCCAGGCTCATTAACGGAAATGCAATTTCCTGTTGCAGAATGGTTATTACCTGTAGAATCTACCCAAGTCCAGTTTAATGGTCCCGAAGTTGGTATGTTCAATTTACATAGTTGGATTGGGAAACCACATGTGTTTTCAACGAATGTTGTTGTAGGAGAAATAAAATTAACAAGAAGCTGATCACTTGCCGAACATCCATTTGCATCAACAATGGTTAAATTAATGAATTGTGGTCCTTGAGTGGAAGAAGTCATATATGTGGATGAGTTGGACGGAGAAAAAAGGGTTACTGCAGGAGAAGATGTCCATGAATAAGTAATGGCTCCAGAAGTACCACTGGTTGTTCCTGACAATGTTTGAGCAGTGCAATTGGAAATAGCATCAATATCTGGCCCTAAATCTACCGAACAAGCAGAATTATTGTTAGGGATAACGGAATCGCATACTTGAAAACTTGGACCATTGGGGCAACTTGGGTCATATACAAGCATGCATACTTGTGATGGTTGTGTAACAGTGAAGCTTGGGTCGTTATTATTGGAAAATTGGGAACCTCCTGAACCTCCGTAAGAAATTGTCCATATTATACTTCCGGGAGCAGATACATTGGGAGAATTCTCAAAATTGAATTGGCCTGGTGAGCTTTCTGCAAAAGTAAAGGAGTAGTCGCAAGGTATGTCGTAATAAATGCGGAGTTGTACATTAGTTAGCATTGCGGTTACGATGGATGGACCAAATGCTTTAAATGAAATTCCCAGCTGATTATTATTTACCATTGAGGGGGTGAGATTTAATCCCCAAGTGTCTGTGCTAGAACCATAGGTTACTGTATCAGTGAAAGGAATCCAGTTTGAAAAAAAGGCTTTGTTAGATCCCATTGGGATTCCGTTAATTGTCAGTTTTACGATGGAGTCCATAATTGCAGTTCCTCCACCAAAATTGTGAGTAATAATTACTTCACAACCTGTAACAATTGCGTTTGCTGGAATTCCCATGTCGTAATCTCTAAACTGAATTTCCTTGGTTAATAGGTCCGGTGCTCCAATAATCGTGGCTATACTAAAGGGGTAGCCCGTTATCGCAGAAGGGGGATTTCCATTACTCCATTGAGCTCCGGAACAGGAAGGGCAAGGAACATAAACTGAGTCCGGATCTGCGGTCACAAATCCTTGAGAGAAACCGAAATTCCATGTAGTTAGAAATCCTAGTAATAAAATAAGACTTTTCATAGCAATTTTTTTGGAGGTTTGTTCGAAGTCTTCTACGTTTGATAACTTCAAACAATTTACGTTGACTTTTATCCTAGGTTGTTTCAAAATAAGTTTTAATATTACATTCTATAATTGAATTTTTTTGCGTTAAATAATTTTAAATCAATGTTTTACGTTTATATGTAATACATTCTAAGGGTATGGAAGGGATGCTTGAAATAATCATTGGACGAATGGAATCTAGGGAAAAAGCGTATTTCAAACGCTTTGTCATGAACCATTCAGAATCTAATATTCCTGATTACATAAAGATTTTTGAACACTTTGCTGGAATTAAAAAACATGAACTATCACGGGTAAAGAATTTAGCAAGGAAAAAAAACTATTTGGCGAATCTGATAATAAAGAGTTTGATTAGTTACAATGAAAATACCATTGAGTCTATTCAGATGAGAAACTCGATTAATTCATTTGAAGTTCTGCATTCTAAAGGGATTATTGCTGATGAATTTTATGGGAGGATAGGTAATAAAAATACTTCAGATTTGGCTCTTTCTTTAGGTGTTTTGGCATGGGATAAGCGAATTGCAATAACCAAAGGAAATACAAGGATGTATCGTGAAGCCTTGGAAACAGAAAGGATGAAGTTGGATATTCAAAATGAAATCCATTTATTGGAGGTTATTTACGCTGATGTGTTTGATTTAGCTATTCAAAAAAAATGGTATGGCCACGCAGATTTTTTTATCAAATGCAGGGAAATTTTAAAAGTACCTGAATTATCGGGAAATAGGAAGTTTTTATCCCCGCTTTCTGAGGCACTGTTTTACCGAATAAAAAGTGTAATCCATAATTTTCTAGGGGAAAAAATGCCTTCTTTTAGGTGTGCAATGAAAAGGATTGCCATTCTTGAATCTAACTCTGCATTAGTTGAAATGGATCCGCAAAATTATATTAACGCACTTTCTAATGCCATGGAGGCCTCCTTGGTTTTAGGTAAAGTAAATGAGTTTTTAGGTTTGGAAAAGAAGATGGCGGGGTTATTAGTAAACGGTATTTTTCTCAAAACCCGGAAGGAAATAAGATCTATCATGAATCACTTGCAATATATTATAGTTTCTTGTGATTATAAATTGTTGCAAAAAAATAAAGAACGATTTCATTTTGTTGAAGAACACCAAAGTCAGATTATTCGGCAAGATGAAGTATTAGAGATTCGATTTTTGTTAACTGTTTGTTTTGTTAATAAGAAAGAATTTAAAAATGCTGATAGGGAGATATATTCTTTCTTGAAACTGCCAAAGTCTAATGTTAGAACTGATATTCAAAGCTATATGCGCCTAATGGATGTTTTCGTTCATTTTAGGCTAGGGAAAGTGG
>JBIKKU010000145.1:0-7346 GCA_044360245.1 Flavobacteriales bacterium
CCGAAATTGATACTTGTTTTCGACTGAGGTTTGCACCGTAATTTGATTTCCGCTTAAATGGAAAGTGAATCCGGGTAATTCATTTTCAGCAACACTTACAGGCATTTCTCCTGCGCCTAGTCCTTCGAAAGAAATGGTATTGTAGGCCATATCTTTGAGGATGATGGAATCTCCTGTTGCAGGTAAATCCATGCGCGCCCAGCCATAATAAGTTTGTCCGCCAACTTGGATGCGCAATCCCATGTAGCCATCGTTTACGCCGTTTATCCAATGCGAGGAATAAGGCGATGTTCCAGAAGTTACAATCGTCATCGATCCCCAGTTGTTCACCCAGGATTGTGTTGCATCAATGGGGTCGCCAAATTGAAGTTTAAAGGGGTAATTGAATCCGGAGGTAATATCGCCTTGCATAGAATTGGAAGGTATGCCGTAGATGCCGCCAATCCACATGTTGTAGGCAACAACATTGGTGTCTACCAGCTGAAAATCATCTACCGCATCCATGTTCAAATCAAGCATGAACCTTTCATTGCTGATGACTATATCAGGATCGAAATCGTGGTATTGAATCTGGGCATTGACTTCCTGAGTCACCAGCAATGCCCCGCCGATTCCTGCAAGGTATTTCTGAAGGGCAATGTTTGTGCTTGATTTCATGGAGCTTTGATTTTTCAGGAATATACTTAATTAATCATTTCCAACGTAAGGCATTGGTTTTGGTTTTCAGGCCGTACTTGACTTTTATTTCCAGCGTAATGTACGCCTTGTCCCTTTTCACTTTAAGTTTTGCCGTTTCACCTTCTTTTAGGTCTTGGTTGTTTGGACGAAATGCATCTCTGTAATCATTTACATTCACAATATCGCCTTGTTTGAATCCGGCCCATTCCGCAGGACCGGTTTTCATGACCATTTGTTCCAGACCAACACCAATCGGACGCACTTCAATGTCGTTGTCGGTTTTGCTTAAAGGATTCAACATGGCGTTTTCTTTCAAAGTATCATGGTACACGATGCCAATGTAATTTAATTGATCATTTGGTTTCCATTGGTTTTTACCCTCAATGTACAGATCAAAAAATCCTTTTAAATCAGGGTGGACTTCGGCTACAAATTCTTTAATGAAGCTGTCCTCATCAAAAGATTTTTTTGCCCCATACCTGGCATTGAGTGTGAGTACCACATCGATTAAAGATTTTTTCCCTTGAGTGAGTCTTTGGATTTCTGCATCCAGCAACATACCTAGGATTGCGCCTCTTTGGTAAACCTGTCCGTAATGTTTGTGGTATTTTTCTTCTAACACATGCGCACTCATTTCGGTGAAAGACATTTCCTGAGCAGGGAATTTCTGACCTTCTGCCAATTTTCCTTCCATGGTTCTCAGGTATTCATCCGGTGTGTAAACGCCACCTTTGTACTTGATCAGGTTGGCAAAATATTCGGTGATTCCTTCGTACAACCAAAGGTGTTTACTCATGATGGGTTTGGTGTAATTGAAATTTCCGATGTGTTGTGAATGCAAGCCAAGTGGTGTAAGGATGTGCATAAACTCGTGAATGGCAGCTCCCGAAAGCTGTTCGTCAACCGATATTTCTTTGATGCTGAAATTAGGACCGAAATCGGCAAGGTAATAGGTGGATGAGTTACCATGTTCCAGTGCGCCGATTCCAAGCGAACGAAATTTCAGTGCGAGTTTTATTTTTTTGAAAAAGCCCATTTTCCCGTTTAAAGCATCGCCTACTTCATGCAAGTCGTCGATATAAACCAGAAACGTATAATTTTCTACAGGAAGATCCGGAAGAAAATCATCAATGGCTTGCATGTCGCGTTTGAGGATGTCATAAAAATGTTTTGCTCTTGGTTTTCCGGTGACATCGTAAACGGAAATGGTGACTTTCGTTTTTCCTACAAAGAATTGCGCCGTGTCGGGAATGGAAAACATGATAGGGCAATCGATCAGTTGGTGATAGGAGTCGGCCAAAAATTGTTGTTCGGTTTTCGTCATTCCGGTTTGCGGAAGGGATGTTGCTCCGTAAAGGCTTTCCGGTTTGCGGATGGAAATGCGAATGGGATTCGATTCCTGTCCTTCGAAGAATCCAAATATTCCGCCATTGTTGAATATGAAGTTTTTACCGGCTATGAAGTTGGTGGCGACAGGACCAAAAACGGGATGCTTTTTTACTTTGCGATCCAGTATGTCTTCTACGGTGTATTCTAAATGATGCAGTTGTTTGGCATTGGAAATGAGGAAGGTGTTGTTGCCTTCTTTTTTGACTTTTAATTTTTTTCCTTCAGCACTGAAGGCGTTCATGGACAAAACAAAGCGGCCAAAGTCTTGAATATCATAAGTTCCGGGTACGGTTGCCGGAAAAGAAAAACGAACTTGTTCCTGAGATTGTGCTTTGTCGAGGGTGAGTTTCACCGGTAAAACGTCCTTCTCCAGTTTGTTCAGGTCGATTTCAAAATGATGTTGCGCCGAAAGCGGGCCGATTCCTATTCCTAAAAGAATCCAAGTAAAGAGTTTACGCATGGGTTTTGCTTTGTTATGCGAATATGACGAACAAGTAGCTTGAATGTTACAGGAAAATTTTAAGCGGAAATACTTTGGTATAAATGGAATACCGAAACCTAATCCGAAGAAATTTTAGGTCTTCAATTAAATTCCTTTCGTGGCACCTGTTAAGGCTTTGCTTTTTTGTTTTGCATGATGGAACATCTCCCTTTATTTATTTTGAGAAAATATTTTGGTTATGCGTCCTTCAGGGGAAAACAAGAGCAGATTATTCAGTCCGTTCTACAACGAAAGGATGTGTTTGCGCTGATGCCCACAGGAGGTGGAAAATCCTTGTGTTTTCAAATTCCGGCATTGATTCTTCCCGGAACCTGTTTGGTAATTTCCCCTCTTATTGCATTGATGAAAGATCAGGTCGCAGCGCTGCGGGAAAACGGAATCGAAGCGGGTTTTCTGAATAGTTCCTTGGATCCTGAGGAAGAACAAAAGCTTTTTAAGGAATGTTTGGATGGAAAAATTAAGCTGCTGTATGTTTCCCCCGAAAGAGCATTGTTGCTTTCACCACGTTTTACCGAGCAATTGAATGTCAATTTGATTGCGGTTGACGAAGCACATTGTGTGTCGCAATGGGGACATGATTTCAGACCGGAATATACGCGCTTGAAAAATTTACGCGAAAAATTCCCGCATGCTCCAATGATTGCATTAACAGCAACGGCAGATAAATCGAGTAGAATGGACATCTTACACAATCTTGGACTGAAAGATCCGGAAGTGTATGTTTCTTCTTTTGATCGACCGAACTTGAGTATACGTGTGATGCCCGGATTAAACAAACAAGCTCGGAATAAATATTTATTGGATTTTATTCAGACGCATCGAAATGAATCGGGAATTGTATATGCCATGTCGCGTAAACTTACCGAAGAGATTTCTACAATGCTTACTGCTGCAGGAATTACCAATGCTTTTTACCATGCGGGAATGGATGCGCGCGAGCGAAGCAGGGTACAAGATGCTTTTCTCGAAGATGAAATTGAAGTAATCGTGGCAACCATTGCTTTCGGAATGGGTATCGATAAATCGAATGTCAGGTGGGTGGTACACTACAATTTGCCGAAAAACATGGAGAGTTATTACCAGGAAATAGGCAGAGCAGGCAGGGATGGATTGTCGGGTGATACTTTGCTCATGTATAATATTCAGGATTTAACCCTTTTGGGATATTTTGCTCGCAACAGCGCACAACCTGAAATGCATTTGGATAAACTTCAACGCATGCAGCAGTTTGCGGATGCCAGAGTGTGCAGACGAAAAATTTTGCTTTCTTACTTCGGTGAATTTTACGATCAGAACTGTGGGAACTGCGATGTGTGTCGACAAAAGTTACCGCTTAGTGATGAGACTAATCTGGCCTTAACGGTGTTTCGCATTTTGAAACAAATCCCTTATGGAATTTCCTCGGGTTTATTGATTCAAATTTTGCGCGGAAACAATACGCACGCCGTTCGCTCATCCGGATTTCATCTGCTTTCTGATTTTGGAACGGGCAAAAAGAAAACAGCGGAAGAATGGAATGGAATGCTTTTGCAGTTGATTGCCCTTGGGTTTTTGGAGATGCGGTACCATGACCGTCATACCCTAGCCTTGACCCCACCTGCCATGGAAGTGTTGGAAGGAAAGCGAAAGGTAGAAATGACTTCTTTGGAAATGTCGGAGGAATTGGCGTCTGCTCCTGTTCAAGAAACCTGGGAGGATCCTGTTTTGACGATGCAACAACAATTGTTTGAACGTTTGCGGGAATGGAGGAAGGCGCAGGCAAAATTGGAGAAGGTTCCGCCTTATGTTATTTTTCACGATAAAACACTTCGGGAAATCACCGAAAAAAATCCTGTGGTCATTTCGGATTTACTTCAAATCAATGGGATATCCGATCGAAAACTGGATAAGTACGGAAAGGCTTTGTTGAAATTAATCAGCACAGGTTAGGCCTAAGATTTTATGCGCTTTTTTTGTAAGATTGCGCCATGAAAAAAGTATTCATTTTACTGGTCATGATGCAGGCATTGCAAGCCCAAGCGCAAATGGTGAATATTGAGTCGCAACGTATGCAAACCGACTCGCTTCGAAGAGCAGGACATTTTAATTTATCGCTTTCTTACCAGGAAAACAACAATGCAAAATTCTTTACGGCAAAAAGTGCATTGATCCTCCAATACAAATCCAAAAGCCTGAAAGATATTTTTATGGTCATTGGAAATTACGATTTGGCTCAGGGAAATACTACAGATTTTTCCAATAGCGGATTTGCTCATTTCCGTTATACCCGCAAATGGAATGGATGGCTGAGGTGGGAAGCATTTTCGCAAGTGCAATACAATAAATTATTGTCGGTTGGCATGCGTTGGCTAACAGGTACCGGACCGCGTTTTAAATTGTTGGGTGAAAAAAATGCAGTGGCGTATTTTGGAACCTTGTACATGTATGAATACGAAGAAGTGACCGGTTCTCAGCCCGAAATACACCGTGATCACCGCTTGAGTTCTTACCTCACGATGACTTTTGGTTTCCCGAAAATTTCCGGAGAAATGGTTGCGACAACTTATTTTCAGCCGCGCATAAATCAATTGGACGATTTCAGAATCATGCAGCAAGCACACTTGGTGTTTAACATTACCAAGAAATTCAAATGGTCCACCGGATTTTCTTTTTTATACGATGCCTATCCCCCCGAAGGCGTGACCGCACGTGCAATAACGCTCGACCAAGGATTTCGTCTGGATTTCTGATGCCAATTTTCATTAGCTTTATCTCATGAAACAGCCACGCAGCAACAGGGTGATTTTTCTTTTATTCCTGATGTTTTTCTACATCGTGGCGCAATTGGGATGGTGGGCTTATTTGATTACCCATCTCACTTCCATTGTATACGCCAATGATCCGAGACTCGAACATCGGGTGATGATGGTTCTGGGCGAGGGAATGGTTTTTGCCCTTTTGTTGTTTTTGGGTTTTCTGTTCACCTACCGTTCTTACCGAAAAGAAATCGAATTGGCGCGACAACAACGCAATTTTCTGCTGTCGGTTACGCATGAATTTAAAACACCCATTGCTTCTTTGAGACTCATGCTGGAGACCATCTCCAAACGACAAATGCCTGAAGAAAAAAGATTGGAGCTTATTCAAAAAGCGCTTCAGGACACCGATCGTTTGAATGCGCTTTCCGAAAACATATTGCAAGCCACGCGAATTGATCAGCGTGTATTTTCAGTGCATCGTAGTGTTCAGGATTTTTCTTTTTTTGTGCGACAGACCTTGGAACACTTGAGTCCACTAGTCGGTAGAGACCATCATCTCGACGTTCAAGTGGAGGAAAAAATCTCCTACGATTTTGATGCCGTGGCCATGCATTCCATACTTGCCAATCTTGTGGAAAACGCCGTGAAGTATTCTCCCCAAGGAAGTAACATAAAAGTGGTTTTGTGCAAAAATGCCGGACGTATTCAACTGGATGTGATTGATCAGGGAAATGGAATTGCGGAAGCAGACAAAAAAAGAATTTTTGAAAAATTTTACAGAGCCGGAAACGAAGAGACCCGCTCCGCAAAAGGAACAGGTCTCGGTTTATACATCGTTCATTATTTTGTAAAACTACACGGAGGAAGTATTCAGGTATTGGATGCGCCTTCGGGTGGTTCAGTTTTTCGTTTGGTCTTTTAATCAACGCACGAGCGTCACTGAGCCATTCACGGTGTATTGCTGGTCCTTATTGCCTTCTGCCTGATAAATGTATTTAGGTGAATTCGGCACAACAATGTAGTAGTAAACTCCTTCTGCAAGTTCTTTGTTGTTTTGGTAATGTGTACCATTCCAATCGTTGCGGTAACCATCTTTTTGATAAACCAATTCTCCCCAACGGTTGTAAATCCAGATTTGTGCATCCGGATAATCATCGGTATTGATCACCACAAAAACATCGTTTACGCCATCATCATTAGGCGAGAATACATTGCTTGGAATTAAAGGACATTGGATGTAAACAACGGTTGGACCTGCAGTGGCAATATTGCTGCATGCATCGGTGACATTAAGTGTATACGAGGTAGTTTGAATTGGGGCAACAAAAACCGAATCACCTGCCGGAGCTCCACTGCTCCAGAAATAATTGAATGGTGCTGCACCACCACTTAAGGTTCCATTGAGCAAAGCTGTTTCACCCGGAGTACAAATGTTGATGCTATCCACAACAGAAAGTTGCATGGATTGATAATCGTGGAAATAAACTGTTTGGTAGTTGCATCCTAATGTATTGGTGATTTGAATGGTGAGCGAATCAATTCCTTCCGGAAGATTATCAATGATTCCTGCAATGTTGAATGTGACTTCGGTTTGACCAATTCCAACAATGATGGTATCCGGTAATTCAACATAATCGGTTCCGGGGATGGCATTACCACCATAGGCAATAAATAAAGTGTCGACTTGTGTGGTGTCCGAATGGAAGGCGTGAAATAAACCATCACCACAGCCTTCAATGACAATACCATTCGGAAATGGAGTATCTACACTAATACCTAAACCTGATGAATTCAAACTCCCTGCTTCAAGAAAAACACCCGAATCAAATGCGCCATCACCTGCATCACCAATAGCTAATTTGATGTGGTAAGTTTCGCCGCATTGAACCGCCGCTTTGGCAGTTAATATTACTGTCCAACCATCATATTGCACCGAGTTTTGTGTATTGGTTCCAGCATAATAAATGTTGTAGGAAGCCCAGTTTGGATCGATGGCTGAACATAAATTTGCTGTTCCGTTTGAACCTGCCACACCCAAA
>JBIKKU010000413.1:0-2780 GCA_044360245.1 Flavobacteriales bacterium
GTGTTAATGGAAACAGGAGTTGTTGTTCCGGGAATGATGGCAATGTTCATGGCATTGTTCGAAAATGGACCACTAATTCCCGGTCCGCTGATGAAAAATCCAAATGCATCATTCACCGAAGAACATACATATTCATTGTATTCTTCTGAGGCAAATACATAGCGAAAGGAAACAGAATCTCCAACAGGAATAAAATCAAATTCTAAAATGGCTTGGTCATAAATTTGATTGGGAGTAATGGCAGCAAGGTCCGGATCGGTTCCTAAATTTCCTGTTCCTCCCAAAGTTGAAGAACCCGAATTGTTTGGTCCTACAGCAACTTGTACATCACCTGAACCTAGAATTAATCCATCGGTAAATCCAACATTTGAAGCTGTTCCATCAAAAGATCCTGCTTGTTCATTGATAGTGTTTGCGGGCGCACCATTGAACGTTACGTTTGTTACGGTAACCCCACTTCCTAACAATACATTTTGAATCAATTGAGCAGGAGTGAGTGTAGTATTGTCTACCACCAATTGTGCTTTTGCTGAAAACATCAAACTAAAGAGCACACAAAAAAGAAAAAGCTGTTTCATAAAGTTTCGCTTGCAAAGTACACGATGTTTATCTCGATTCGGAATCAAAAGACAAGCAACATCGTAATCCTGAGTAAAGACGTAAAGAAAGAACGAAACGTTGTATAAAGAAAAAGGGACCGTACCAACGGTCCCTTTTTACTGACGAATGGGGTAATTTATTTGTTTCCTGTAACGGTTACGGTTCCGTTGTATGGACCATAACCTTCTCTTACAGGCACTACAATGTAGAAATAGGTTCCATCACTGAGGCCATCTGCTGACCAGTTGTTTTGGTAATTGGACGATTCATAAACCAAAACACCCCAACGGTTAAATATTTGAACGGTGGTGTTTGGATGGTATTCCAGATTGACCAAATGCCAAGTGTCGTTGGATCCATCACCGTTTGGAGAAATGACATTGGGAATGGTAATCTCACAGCCTACAAACGTATAGTTGGCAGTATCAGCATCTATGGTTCCGCAAAGATCAGTTACGGAGACAATATAAACTCCATCAACCGGACCGTCAAAAGCAGTTTGACCATTGGTTTGATTGATGTTGAATGTCACACCTGCCGGACCATTCCATGCATACGTATTGCTTCCTGCACCACCGGTAACATTTGGTATCACAAATAAAGATTCACCCAAACAAAGTTGTGCGTCATCAATGGAGATGATCAAAGGAGGATAAACAGGAACATTTACAGTGATGGTAACAGTGGTATCTAATCCACAATTGTCGGTAACGGTTACGTTGTATGTTGTAGTAACAATTGGATTTACGGTGGTATTGGTATCGGTGTCTCCATTGTTCCATGCATAAGTGTATGGAGGGAATCCACCGCCGGCAACACTAATAAATAAGTCTGATGGATCTCCTGAACAAACAACAGGATCACTTCCGGTGGTATAATTCCATGTCGCAATAACAGGAACAGTAACTGTAACCGAATCTAAATCTGTTTGACCGCAAACATCGGTAACACTGATTTGGTATGAGGTCGTGACCAATGGATTTACTGTGGTGTTTTGTCCCGGTGGTTGACCTGCCCAAGTGTAGGTAAGTGTTCCATTTCCTCCTGTCGCACTTCCGTTGAGGTTAACATTTTGTCCGGGACATGTAATACTCTGATCGGTGCCGGCATTCGCTATTAGTGGTGTTGGGTCTACAATGTAGAGCGTTGCAGTTTTGGGAATGGTATCTCCGCATGGTGTTATTGTGTAAACCGTAATCACCAAGGTATCCATGCCTTCGGTAATTCCATCTTGAAGCGGAGTAACAATCAATTGCACGCTGTCTTCACCAATCGGGAAATACACGCTATCTGCTATGAAGGTATAATCAGTTCCGTTGTTGGCGTTTCCTGAAATATCGAAATCGATGGTAAGGTCGGTGGTGGTATCCGGACGTGTAAAAGTGAAAATGGCATCTGCACAACCTTCCACAATGGTTGAATCTCCGGTTACAGTGGTTACGGTTACATCTACGCCAACCGAAGTAAGAGATCCTGCTTCGAGGAAAACACCGGAATCCCAAACACCATCACCTGCATCGGCAATGGCTAATTTAATGTGATAGGTTTCTCCACACTGCACAGCCGCACGAGCCGTCAGTACAACAGTCCATCCATCATACTGAACACTGTTTTGTGTATTGGTTCCTGCATAATACACATTGTAACTTGCCCAGTTCGGATCGATGTTGCTGCAATTGGTTGCAATACCTGATCCTCCTGCAACACCAAGATTTACCGTGTTGATGGAAACCGGAGTGTTTGTGCCTGGAATTAAGGCGATGTTTGCTGCGCCGTTGGTGTATGGACCGGCAATACCCGGACCACTGATGAAAAATCCAAAGGCGTCATTTACTGAACCACACACGTATTCGTTGTATTCCTCAGAAGCAAAAACATATCGGAAAGAAATAGAATCTCCAATTGGCACAAAATCAAATTCCAATACAGCCTGATCGTAAATTAGGTTGGGAGTAATGGCTTGTAAATCCGGATCGGTACCTGCAAGGTTTTGTGGTGGACCAAGTGAAAATGAACCTGAACCATTTGGACCAACTGCTGCTTGTGCATCTCCTGAAGCAAGAATAACACCGCCGTTTAAGCCTAAGTTGGTGGTAGTTCCGTTAAAAGATCCTGCCTGATTGGTTAAGGTATTTCCGGAAGCCCCGTTAAAGGTGACATTGGAAACTGTTACTCCAGAG
>JBIKKU010000416.1:0-2715 GCA_044360245.1 Flavobacteriales bacterium
GAACTGCTCACAAAACGACCTTCATGCTGTAGTTATCGGAGGACATGGTGACACTACCATGATTCCTTTGATTCGTCAGGCTTCCCTCAATGGAACACCTGTAACGAACATGCTCAATGAAGATCAGAAAAAACAAATTGTTGCCGACACCATGGTAGGTGGTGCTACACTCACCAAGCTCATCGGAACTTCTGCATGGTATGCTCCGGGTGCTGCCGGTGCAATCCTGGTGGAAAGCATCGTTCGCGATCAGAAGAAAGTTTTCCCTTGCTGCGTTTATCTCGATGGAGAATACGGACAAAAAGACATCTGTATGGGTGTTCCGGTAGTTATTGGCCGCAACGGTTGGGAAAAAATCATCGACTACAAACTCGATGCAGAAGAACAAGCCTTGTTTAATAAGAGCGCAGAAGCTGTTCGCAACATGAACAGTGTTTTGGATACGTTGACCATATAATCCAACCCTAATTAAAAAAGGCTGTTACTTGAATGTAGCAGCCTTTTTTTATGCGATAAATTTTTCTCCTTCTTCCGGGCTTGGAATTCGGCACGTACTTTTTTTTCCCCACCACTTATAGCGGTTTTTCGCAATGAAATCGTAAACCAGATTTCGTAAAAAAGGTGGTATTATCAGCAATGGAAAAAGCAATGGATAAGGGAACTTTAATTTACCTGCAATGCGTAAAGCAGCAGAAGATTTGATATACATTTTTCCATTTGGAGAAATATAAATCATACTATCCATCACATCAGGATCCTTCCCCTTTGCTTTAATGAGATTGCGTGCAAAATCGGATTGAAGGGAAGCGAATCTGAAAAAGTCGTTTTTTTCTTTTCGAATAATCAGGTCAACTTTGCTGTTGCAAAAATTACACACACCATCGAAAAGCACAATACCATGCTGCATGATTAAAAAGGATCTGCCTCCGAAAAATCAATCACTGTATGACGTTCACCCGGCTTGTTGTTGAGGTACACATGCGCGCCGCCTTCCAATACATTTCCTAAGGTATCGGTGCTGGTTGCATAGATGTAATAGTGACCACGCTGCAAATTGGTAAAAGATTCATCACCGGTCCAATCACAGGTTTTGGTTTCGTCATAAGTAGCATTTGCTCCCGGGAAAGTTTCTGCACCATACTTTAACTTCAACGTTGCACCACCAACATTATTCACTCCGTTAATTACGTTCACATTGATGGATGCTTTTCCTCCTGTTCCTGCCTCTTTTTTACATGAAACAAAAAGGATTGAAATAAAAACAATCGCTAAAAACTTAGTCATGTTTAACAAGTTTAATGGTTTGTTTGATTTTACCATTGGATATGGTGACAAAATAAATTCCTGCCGGCAAATATGCAACATCAAGGTATTCCCAACCTGTTCTTAGGTTGACAACCATAACTTCCTCCCCAATCATATTATGCAAATAGAGCATCACCTGATTTCCGAAAATGGAAGATTCCACAATCAGAGTAGATTGTGCAGGATTAGGAAAAATTTGAAAAAATGAAATGTTTTCCAACTGATTCACCGATGCAGCAGAGTCGGGATTTCCCATGTACAATTGCAAACCACCACGGTAATTTCCAATAATCAAATCAGGTTTTCCATCTCCGTTTAATTCCGCAAATACAGGAGCAGAACGAATGATTTCCAATGAAGGCAATACCGTTGTATCCACACGCGCAAAATTTCCGTTGATATGGCCTTCTACATCATTAAAATGATGAATCCATCCTGATTTTGATCCCACCATAAATTGATAAGCTCCGTTATCATCGTAAACCGAGGGAATGCTATATCCACTGTTATCCCACCATTCTGTTACGGTAACGTTGCCTAAAAAATTGGTGCGAAAACGAAAGATAAAGGAAGAACTACTACCCATGTTTTCGTAATACACCATTTTACCTGTTTTGCATCCAATCACCAAATCCAAATCACCATCGCGATCCAGGTCAACCAACAAAGGAGCAGCGTATTGCCCCACATCAATGGTCGTTGCTTGATCATCCTGCAAAAGTGGATTCGTTAAAACAAAATCATAATTCGCAGTTGCACCGGCTGTATTGGAGAAGAACGCAATGTTCCCGTTTTCATCACCAACGAGCATATCGTCATCTCCATCACCATCCAAATCGCCAAAGGTTGGAATCATTCCTCGCTTACCTAAAACAACATCCATGCTTTCGAAATTTTCCGTGAGCAAATTGAATTGCGGCTGGGTTGCTGTACCAACATTCACGTAAAGCGAAATGGTGGAAACATAGGTATCGGTGGTGCTGTTGTAAATTCCATAGTTGGCCACGAACATGTCTTTAAGACCATCGTTGTTGTAATCTGCAAGCACAGGTACTGTTCCTTCTCCACGTTCAATCATTTCACTTTGCAATAAATCTTCGCGCACAAAATTGAAAACAGGAACTGCCTCGGAATTGCTGTTGTAGTAATAATGCGCACTCCATTTGTTTTCTGCAGAGCCTGTAGTTTGTGGTGTTGCGACCATATCTCGTTTTCCGTCGTTGTTGACATCAACCATAAATGCACATGGAAACAATTCTAAATCCACAGGCGTGGAGTACGATGGAAAGGTACTGTCCTGATCGGTCATGCATTGATTTTGATTGAAGGCTGTTGCGCCATTTTTAACTTCCACCAAAGAAGGAAAAGAAACATCTCCCATGAGCAATTCTTTGTGACCATCACCGTCTT
>JBIKKU010000417.1:0-2712 GCA_044360245.1 Flavobacteriales bacterium
AAAAAATTTCTTTCAATTCATCTGGAATAGGCGCCCACAGATAGGCTTCATTCACCCCAAAAGAATCTGTCCCATCGCCTAAAAAACATCCTTCGGTAATCAGGTGCAAATCGCTGTATCCTTTCACCATAGAATCTACTGCTTCAATGCGTGAATACCATTCGCCATGAGAAGTATTGTTCAACATACCGAAATTGTCCATATAAACACGCTCAAAGGATTTCCCTTTGTTGATGTAAAAAGAAACTACAGGTGTATATGCACCTCCTGCGCCTCCGTTGGAATAAGTGCAATCGAACAACCAGTTGTGCTTTCCTACACGAACAATTCCGGGAACGAATGCAGATGAAAAGCTTCCGAATTCTCCCAAAGCCGAAGAAAAATTCGTCAGTTTCCAACCCTTTGCATCCCTTGTAAACATTGCCAATCCCATAATTCCGCCCGAAAATCTTCCAACGAACTCCGGATAAAAATCATGGTACGTATTGAAAACAAGCAATCGTTTTTCATTTTCCTTTTCCCCTAAATCAAAACTGGCGGTAAATAAAGTCGTGTTGATATCATCAAAAGGAAAATCATAAGCATCATCTCCAATGTATTCGTAGGTGATTTTCTTTTTCGGACAATTCGGACAATTCCACCAAATCAATTCCATGCGACTATCCGTGTATTCGTTATCCTCAAGTTTAAAATTTCCCGGCAAAATTGCATGCAGCGCTAAAATGGGCTCGAAGGGATCAGGAACAATCATTCCCGATTTCAAGTCCGGATTCGAAATGGCTTTATATTCCGGTTCCTCACCCGAATATGCTTGCGGCAATTGATAACCGCGACTTACACTATCTATTGCTAATCGGTTGCTGTCAATGTTTTCCCTTGCAATAGAATCATTTTTTTTCTCGCTTGAAGTTTGTTCACCTTGACAGGAAAATAGAACAATCAAAATAAGGATAAGGAAAAGACGCATGGCTTTTGTACTTTTCGGAAAAATACAACAATTCAATTGGACAAACTCCATCATATTGCAAACGCCGTTGCTGATCTATTTTCTGCAGAAGAAAAAGAAAAATTCATCAACGCCATGCAATCTGAGCCAATTACCAGCATTCGTTCCAATCCTCTGAAAACCGCCAAAATCCCTAGCGGCAATCCCGTGCCTTGGTGCGAACTTGGAACCTACTTACAGGAGCGCCCATCGTTTACGCTTGACCCACTCTTTCATGCCGGAGCATATTATGTGCAAGAAGCTGCATCCATGTTTCTTTGGCATGTAATAAAAGCATTGCCTTTAAATGGCCCGACGCGTTTCCTTGATTTATGCGCCGCTCCGGGAGGAAAAAGCACATTGATTGCTTCTGTATTAAAAGAAGATGATTTGCTTGTTTCAAATGAATATGTTCGTCAGCGTTGTGGAGCCTTGCGTGAAAACCTTATCAAATGGGGCGACCCGAGGGTACTCATCAGCAATAACGATCCGAAAAGCTTTGAAGAAATGGACGACTTTTTTGATGTGGTCATTGTCGATGCTCCTTGCTCGGGTGAAGGCATGTTTCGGAAAGACGAACAAGCCGTGGAGGAATGGTCGGAAGCAAACGTAAACATGTGTGCGCATCGTCAGCAAGACATCCTTTCTGCGGTTTGGCCAAGTTTGCGTGAAGGAGGATTTTTAATTTATTCAACCTGTACTTTCAATAAAAAAGAAAACGAACATCAAATCGAATGGCTGAAATCGAATTACGACATCCATTCTGTTTCTATAGAAATTCCCGAATCCTGGAACATTCGCATCACCGAAACTGAAGGAATTCGTGGCTATCGTTTTTTTCCACACCGCACAGAAGGTGAAGGATTTTTTCTGACCGTGATTCAAAAAGCGGGTCAAGGCGTTCACCGCTCCATCGCCAACCGCAAACAAAAACCGGGTAACATTTCGAAAATGAATTTTCCTTTCGAATGGCTCAAAAAGAATTACCGAGAAAGTCTGATTGAAGATAAAGGCCGCGTTTTCCTACAACACCGAAGTGCCGAAGTACATTTTTTAAGTCAACACCTCAACCTCGTCCTCAGTGCTATTCCCGTTGCAGAGCTCAAAGGAAAAGATTGGATTCCTTCTCCCGAATTGGCCCTGAGTTCCGCCATAAACACTGATGCGTTCTCCTTATGCGAAGTTGAAAAAGAAGATGCTTTGCGATTTTTGAAAACAGAAGAGATTAAAGTATCAGGACAAATCGGCTGGAATTTAATTTGCTTCCAAAACCTTCCATTGGGATGGATCAAACAACTGCCCAATCGTTCCAATAATTATTTTCCGAAGGAATGGAAAATCAGGATGGAAATACGTTAAAACCAAATCAAAAAATTTGTTCAAAAAAAAAGAGCTACGTTTCCGTAGCTCTTTTTTTATGCATTGCTATTTTTTTAAATCGTGTACTGACCGAGCAATACCACCGGATTCTCGAGGTACTGACGGAAAGATTGAAGGAATGCTGCACCGGTTGCACCATCCACAACACGGTGATCGCAAGAGAGCGTCACTTTCATCATGTTACCAGGAACAACAGCACCATTTTTCACTACAGGAACCTGACGAATTCCGCCAATGGCAAGAATACAGGCATCAGGTGGATTGATGATGGCTGTGAATTCATCTATACCAAACATTCCGAGATTGGAAATGGTAAAGGTATTTCCTTCCCAATCGGAAGGTTGTAA
>JBIKKU010000418.1:0-2710 GCA_044360245.1 Flavobacteriales bacterium
ACTCTGTCGCGAATTGCTCGATGCATTTGAAATGAAAGCGCGTGAACGGAATATTCGACTTGCATTCAATCGCAATTACGACAAACCCATTATGGTGAATTGCGATAAAGGAAAAATTGCGCAGGTGCTTACCAATTTGCTGGTGAATTCCATCCACTACGGAAAAGAAGGAGGAAAAACGGATGTAAGGTTTTTTGATATGGATGATAAAATCCTGATTGAAGTAGCCGATAATGGTCCGGGAATTCCTCAAGAACATTTACCACGTATTTTCGAACGTTTCTATCGGGTCGATAAAAGCCGCTCACGTCACCAGGGAGGCTCAGGGCTCGGACTAGCCATCGTAAAACACATTCTCGAAGCCCACGAACAAACCATCAATGTGCGCAGTACGGTGGATGTGGGAACTACATTTGCCTTTACTTTGGCAAAAGCGAAATGATGTTTTAAAATTGACCGTCTATTATTTTTCAATTGAATTTTGGCAAATTTGAGTGCAATCCAAGCGACTCATTTTTATGCCTATGAAAAGATTTTTCCTTTCCCTTTGTTGTGCAGTTCCTTTTTGGTCGATGGCGCAACAATATCCTGCACTAGATGAAAAATGTGCAAGCATGCATTCGCGTTCTTACCGCATTCAACAAGATCCATCCTTGGCCGCTCGTTTGCAGTTGAGTGAACAGCGTGCACAACAATGGTTGCAACAAAACGGATCGGTGTTGATGCGCAACGGAATTGTAACTATTCCTGTTGTGGTGCATTTGGTCTACAATCCTTCTATTCCTGAATCCAATATTCACGATTCGCTAATCTATTCTCAGATTCAAATTCTGAATGAAGATTTTGGGCGATACAATGCCGATACTTCAAACACGCGAGATATTTTCGATTCCATTGCCGTAAATGTTGGCGTTCAGTTTTGTTTGGCAACGGTCGATCCCAACGGAAATCCAACCACGGGAATTAATCGTGTTTCTTCTACTACAAGTCATTTTCTCACACCCTTTAACAATTCAGTGAAGAGTGCTGCTGCCGGTGGAGCCGATCCATGGCCTGCGGACCAGTATTTGAATTTATGGATTTGTGATATGAGTTTTAACGGTTCTCCTTTTGTGTTGGGATATGCACAATTTCCCGGAGATGATCCTGCAACGGATGGGGTAGTTATACAATACAATTACATTGGTCGGACCAATGATCCAAATACAGCGCCCAGCAATTTGGGGAGAACAACAACACACGAAGTGGGCCATTGGCTTGGTTTGCGTCATGTTTGGGGTGATGGCGATTGCACGATGGATGATTTTGTATGGGACACTCCTGATGCGGTTGATCAATCCAATTTCGATTGCAATCTTTCTGCAAACACCTGTGATGATCTTGGTAATCCGTTTTGGGGATTGAGCAATCCGCCGGACATGGTAGAAAATTACATGGACTATTCTGCGGATGCATGCATGAATATGTTTTCACGCGGACAACGCGATCGCATGTGGTCTTTCTTATCTACCGATCGCATTGGGTTGTTTTCCTCCAATGGTTGCGGAGGTGAACCTTTGAATGCATACACTACTTTAACACATAATCCCTGTCAAGGATTTATAAGCGGTATTGCAGTTGTAACACCTGTTTCGGGTACGCCGCCTTATTCGTTTTTGTGGGATGATCCAAATGCACAAACCGATTCCATCGCAGTTTATTTGGCTGAAGGTGATTATACCTGTCGTGTTGTTGATGCGGATAACGATACCATTTATGTAAGCGTTCATATTTACGATCCCTCTCCGCTGCTCATCGTAAGTTCATCTGTCCAGTCTGCAACATGCAGCACTTGTACCGATGGCGAAATTGCAGTGGGTGCAGTGGGCGGAAGTGCTCCACTGAGTTATTCGCTGAATGGTGGTCCTGCGCAATCCGATTCCCTATTCACCGGCTTGAATCCGGGAACGTATACTGTTGAAGTAACGGATGTCTGCAATGTAACTGTAACGGAAACATTCACGGTTGGAAATAGTGTTGGCATCGATGCTCAGGTATTGGAACAGCAATTTCAACTCATGCCGAATCCCGCACAAGATCAAGTGACCTTGCAGTTTGGTTCACAACGTTATTTTAAACAAGTCAGTTTTTTAAATGCTGTTGGTGCCTTGGTTCAAACCGACAGCGGAACATTTACTTCGCTTTCGGTGGATTTGAAGCAATTTGCCCCAGGAATTTATTTTGTGCGTTTAGAGCTTGCCGGTGCTGTGTTGGTGCGCAAACTCATCGTTGAATAATTCGGTACACGCAAATAATCGACGAGAATCCTTTCCGCATTTTTAAAACCGTAGGTTGCGAGACTTACGGTTTTTTTATGCGTGTACTTTTTTTATTTCTCGTTGTGCTGGTAGTTTCATGTCGTACCGAAAATTATAGCGCCATTGAGGAGGATTCCTTGTACCATGATTTACAACGTTTGTCGAAAGAAGAGTTTCGTCAATCCTATAAAAGTCTGCTCCAACGAATGGATGTAAAAAGAGGTAAGTTGCTTAAACGCTACAACAATCCTGCGAACAGCGGTACATTGGAATTAACCAAAACCTATTTGTACCAAACACTCACCGATTCTTTGTTTCAGTTTTGGTACGATACGCCTTGGGATTTTAACGGAGTTACGGAAGTTCCCGGTGAAGGAAACATTGCTTGTGGTTATTTTGTAACCACCACCTTA
>JBIKKU010000016.1:0-20824 GCA_044360245.1 Flavobacteriales bacterium
TTTTCGTGCGGCGCATCCATTGTATTCCATCATCGATCGCAAGCGTACTTCCGATTTCATCAAAACTTTTCTTGCCCAACACGAACAAGGCGGAAGGTTACCGGTTTGGGAATTGGCTTCCAATGAAACAGATTGTATGATTGGATACCATTCCGTAAGCGTGATCGCAGATGCATTTATGAAAGGCATTCAGAACTACGATACCGAAAAAGCATTTACCGCCATGCGTGAAACTTCGATGAAAGATGTTTACGGTTTAAAAGCATTTATGAAAAATTATTATCTGGGTGTAGAAGATGAACACGAATCGGTTTCGAAAGCTCTGGAATATGCTTATGACGATTGGTGTATCGGGATTATTGCCGAACAGCTCGGAAAAAAGAATTTTATGGCTGCCTATTACCGCAGAGCGCAAGCATGGAAAAACATGTTCGATCCATCAACACGATTTATGCGTCCAAGAAAAAATGGAGCATGGTTAACTCCTTTCGATCCTTTTGAAGTCAATAACTATTTTACGGAAGGAAATTCCTGGCAATATTCTTTTTTCGTACCTCACGATGTTTACGGTTTGATGGAAATGCACGGTGGAAAAAATAAATTTCACGATCGTGTTTTGGAATTGTTCACCGCTACGGAAAAAACTACCGGACGTGAACAAGCGGATATCACCGGATTGATTGGACAATACGCCCATGGCAATGAACCAAGTCACCACATGGCTTATCTCTTTAATTTCACCGATCATCCTGAAATGACACAAGCCTTAGTTCGACGGATTTTGAATGATTTTTATAAAAATGATCCGGATGGTTTGATTGGCAATGAAGATTGCGGACAAATGAGTGCCTGGTATGTTTTGTCATCGATGGGATTTTATTCTTTTGCACCCGGGATTCCTTACTACACTGTTGGAAGTCCTGAATTTGATGAAGTCATCATTCATCAGGAAGATGGTCCTGATTTTCGCATTGTAGCTGAAAATGCATCACAAAAGAAATATGTGAAGTCAGTAAATGGGGAAAGAAAATTTTGGTTTTCGCATGCCGATATTTTGGAAGGAAACAAAATTGTTTTGGACATGACGGATAATCCAAAAGAAGTTCCCGCTCCCGATTCTTTGTTAGGAGATCCTTTTAAAATCAATTGGAAGGAGAGGTCCTTTACTCCGGTACCTTATTTTGGAAACGGACAAGAAACTTTTCGTGATAGTTTAAAAGTAGAATTGTTTTCACCTGTTCCTGGAAATCCGATTTATTACACTACAGATGGAACAATGCCTACACATTATTCCAAATTGTATCAAGGTCCGTTTTATATCCACAGCTCAACCACTGTTCAAGCCATTGCTTCTTATCAGAATAAATTCAATTCAGGTGTAGTTACTGCCGCTTACCATAAAATAGAACATCATTGGAAAGTAGCCATACAAAGTCAATACAATCCACAATACACCGCCGGTGGTCCCGAAGGATTGATTGATGGTTTGTATGGAGATTTAAATTGGCGCAAAGGAAGATGGCAGGGATACCAGAATCAGGATTTTGAAGCGGTGCTTGATTTGGGAAAACCTACTTCTATTTCCGAAGTGCATGCTTCTTTTCTTGAGGATACACGAGCTTGGATTTGGCTTCCAACACAGGTTATGTTTGCCTTTTCGAATGATGGTGTGCAATACAGTACTGACCTTGTAATGAATGTGGATAACATTGCAGATGCCTATTCAGAAAGATTGTATCGATTCGATTTAAAAATGGATCAATCGGCTATGATACGTTTTGTGCGGATTAAGGCAAAGAATTATGGTACTCTTCCTGCATGGCATCCCGGTGCTGGCGGAAAAGCATTTGTATTTGTTGACGAGATTTGGGTGAAATAAAATTCATGAAGCAAAAAAAAGCAAGGCAAAAGCCTTGCTTTTTTTATTCATGTCATAACATTATGAAACAATATCACGACCGATGCTCTCGTAATAAAATCCGAGTTTGCGCATTTGGGCAAGATCGTAAAGGTTTCGTCCGTCAAAAATAATTTTGTTTTTCAGCCCGCTTCCAACCTTAGCGAAATCAGGATTGCGGAATTCCGACCACTCCGTAGCAATCAGTAATGCATCTGCTCCATCAACGGCTTCGTATTCATTGGCGGTAAAATTTACTTTATCCCCATAGATTTTTTTCACGTTGTTCATCGCTTCAGGATCGAAGGCTTTGACATTTGCACCTGCTGCGAGCAATTCATCAATCATGTAAAGCGCCGGAGCTTCGCGGATATCGTCGGTGTCGGGTTTGAAGGCAAGTCCCCACAAAGCGAACGTTTTTCCTTTCAAATCATTTTTGAAATGTGCTTTCACTTTTTCTACCAGACGCACTTTTTGTTTTTCATTCACAGCCATCACCGATTGGATGATTTCAAAATTGAAACCGGCGTCCTGACCGGATTTGTACAATGCTGAAACATCTTTCGGGAAACAACTTCCTCCGTATCCAATACCGGGAAACAAGAAACGTTTTCCGATGCGGGAATCAGAACCAATTCCGATGCGCACCATGTCAACATCTGCTCCCACGCGCTCACAGAAATTAGCAATCTCATTCATGAAAGTGATTTTCATGGCGAGAAAAGCATTTGCTGCATACTTGGTTAATTCTGCAGATTTTTCATCCATGAAAATGATTGGATTTCCCGAGCGGACAAATGGTTTATAAAGTTCTTCCATCAATGAACGTGCGCGGGCAGAAGAGGTTCCTACCACAACACGGTCAGGCTTGAGGAAGTCATCCACGGCAAAACCTTCGCGGAGGAATTCAGGATTGGAAACCACATCGTAATCTACTGTAGCATGTTTCGCAACGGCTTCCTTAACTTTTTCTGCGGTACCAACCGGAACAGTACTTTTATCCACCAGCACTTTGTAGTCGCGCATGATTTTTCCGAGTTGGTCTGCTACACCCAATACATAAGATAAATCTGCAGACCCATCTTCACCCGGAGGTGTAGGGAGTGCAAGAAAAATAATCTGTGCATGATCCACCGCTTCTTTTAAATCGGTGGTGAAACGCAAGCGTCCTGCTTTGATGTTGCGTTCAAACAAGACATCCAAATGCGGTTCGTAAATGGGGACAATCCCATTGCGCATTTTTTCGACTTTTTCTTTATCGATGTCGACACAAATCACATCGTTTCCGGTTTCGGCAAAACATGTTCCGGTTACGAGTCCAACATATCCGGTTCCTACTACGGCAATTTTCATAGGTTAATTTTTTAGTTTTTTAATGAATGAATTCCAACACGCTTTCGGTGATGAATTTCAATTGATCGTTCTCTAGTTCTGTATGCATGGGCAGTGAGAGCACCCTTTTGCAAAGCTCTTCCGTTACCGGGAAATCACCTGCTTTATAACGCGGGTCTTCGTATGCTTTTTGCATGTGCAAAGGAATCGGATAATAAATCATTGCCGGAATTCCTTTATTGGTGAGGTGTTCACGAAGGGCATTTCGATCAATGGAAGGATCGAGTACCAAGGTGTATTGATGGAAAACATGCGTTGAATCTTTCGCTCTTGCAGGAGTTTTTAATTTGGAATTTCCTGCAAAGGCCTGATCATAGAAAGATGCAGCACGGTTGCGTGCTTCGGCATAAGCATCGAGGTGACGTAATTTAATACGCAAAACCGCAGCCTGAATGGAATCCAATCGTGAATTCACGCCAATGCTATCGTGCACGTATTGCACACGCATTCCATGGTTCACTACCATGCGCATTTTTGCTGCGAGTTCATCATCGTTGGTGAATATTGCACCACCATCTCCGTAACATCCTAAGTTTTTGGAAGGGAAAAAAGATGTGCAACCAATGTGACCAATAGTTCCTGCTTTTTTGCGAGATCCGTCTTTGGAAATGTATTCCGCACCTATGGCTTGTGCATTGTCTTCTACCACGTAGAGTTGATGTTCCTTGGCAATGGCCATGATTTCATCCATATTGGCGCACTGTCCAAACAAATGCACGGGCACAATTGCTTTGGTTTTTGGTGTGATGGCTTTGCGAATGGAAGCAGGATCAACCACAAAAGTGTCGGGATCCACATCAACTACCACAGGTTTAAGACGCAATAAAGCGATAACTTCAGCGGTGGCGATGAAAGTAAAATTGGAAGTAATGACTTCATCTCCCGGTTCCAATCCAAGAGCCATCATGGCAATTTGAAGCGCATCCGTTCCATTGGCACATGGAATAACATGCTTGATGCCCAGATAAGATTCCATTTCTTTTTGGAATTCTTTTACCTCCGGACCATTGATGAAAGCTGCAGTGCGAATCACATTCAACACAGCAGAATCAATCTCCTGTTGATGCTTTTCGTATTGGCTGACCAAGTCAACCATCTGAATTTTTTTCATGCTGTTGGTATAGGACTGCGAATATAACGGAAAATCGGCTAAAACGCTGAGATTATGGGGCGGTAAAGGCGCGTTTTTACGAGGGAAAGGTGCATGTCGAATATCCTGATTTTACTACCTTTGGTGGATGCAGAAGCTTGTTTTTCTATACCTGGTCTAGTTCTTTTTCCCTTTTGGGACATTTTCACAGGCCAGTCTGAAGGATTCCTCCATTTTTATCACGGAAGTGAAAATGAGTTATGCAGCCTTTTTACCCGGAGCAGATTTGGCTGACCGATTTGGTTTTGCCAATAACCTGGGTTTGGATGTGACCCTCAAAACCAAGTCGGAATGGACTTTTGGTTTGCAAGGGACTTTCATCTTTGGCGAAAACATCAGAGAGGACAATATTCTCGATGCCTACATGCAAGATAATGGAAGCATCATCAACATGAGTGGCGGAGCTGCTGTTGTTTTGATGATGGAACGCGGATTTACACTTGTAGGTGATGTCGGCTATTTATTGCCGGTGTGGGGACCAAATAAAAATTCCGGACTCCTTTTTTCATTTGGTGCTGGATGGATGCAACACCGCATTCGCATTGAAGCAAACCGAGACGCCGTGCCTCAAATACAAGGTGGATATGCAGATGGGTACGACCGTTTAACAGGAGGATTTACAACACATCAATTCTTGGGATACCAGTATTTAAGCAACAGGCGAATGATTAATTTTTTCGCCGGAGTAGAATTTTACCAAGGTTATACGGTGAATCTTCGTGGATACAATTACGATCAGGCAGCAGTGGATAATGAGCGTCGTTTGGATTTGATTTACAGTTTCCGCGCCGGATGGATTCTTCCATTGTACCGTCGCGCAGCACGAGAAATTTATTGATCCTATGTCCATACTCTACGACATCGGTATTTTCTTTTATGTACTCTTTATTCGTATTGCTTCCTTGTTCCATCCCAAAGCATCCTTGTGGCTAAAGGGAAGGAAAAATTGGAAACAAAATCTCAAAGGAAAATTTACTGCAAGCGATCGAGTGGCATGGTTTCATTGTGCATCTCTTGGAGAATTTGAAATGGCTCGACCGATCATTGAATACACGCGAAAACATCACCCTGAATTCAAAGTGTTGGTCACCTTTTTTTCGCCATCCGGTTACGAAGTCCGCAAGAATTACGAAAAGGCGGATGTAGTGATGTACCTTCCTGCCGATACATCACGTAATGCGAAATTGTTTTACGATTTGGTTCCGGTGGAATTAGCTGTTTTTGCCAAATACGAATTCTGGCATCATTACATTGATAAAGCATTTCAAAGAAATATTAAATTGTTTGCTATTTCTTCCGTATTCCGCACCGATCATAGGTTTTTCAAATGGTATGGTGGTTTTTTCAGAAATGATTTGAGAAAGTTTACAAGAATTTTTGTGCAGGACCAACAGTCTTATGCATTGCTAAAGGGAATTGAAATAGATTCAGTAATCACAGGTGATACACGTTTCGATAGGGTAGCAAATCTGCGTGAGCATTTTAAAACGTTTGCGGATATTGAAAAATGGATTGCAGGTCGATCTGTTGTGATTGGCGGATCTTGTTGGGAGCAGGAAGAACTTCGTATGGTTAATGGCTTAAGGGATGATGTGGTTTTCATATTTGTGCCTCACGATATTTCCGAAGCGCATCTTCGTCCGTTGGAAGCCAAGCTGAATGGTAAATCGCTGCGCTACTCTCAATTTGCGCATGGAAAGCGCAGTGAAAATATACTCATTGTGGATACGGTGGGAATGTTGATGTCGCTCTATCGTTATGCCGATATTGCATTTGTTGGCGGGGGATACAGCGGGAAATTGCACAACATTCTTGAACCGGCAACTTTTGGCTGTGCAGTATTGTTTGGTCCAAAACATCAACGTTTTCATGAGGCTGATGCCATGCTTCAGGCAGGTGCTGCTTTGGTGGTGAATGATGATTTCGCCTACATCTTGCAACAATTGTTGCAACAAAAAGACGTGTTGGATAAGATGAAATCCAATGCCATGGCATTTATCGATAGCGGTAAAGGCGCTGTAAATCGTACTTGCGAAAAGATGTTCGCAAATGCCTAAATTTGATTCGTAAAAAGAAAAGTTATGATCGTTGTTACCGGAGCCGCGGGATTTATTGGCAGTTGTTTAGTTGCTCGTCTTAATGAAGAAGGGTATAAAGATATTGTGGTAGTAGATGATTTTTCGAAACACGAAAAAGATGCAAATCTTATCGGGAAATCCATTCGTGAATATGTTGAACGTAGCCGATTTTTCTCATGGATCGATGAACATCATCGTGAAATAGAATTCATTTTTCATATCGGTGCAAGAACAGATACCACCGAATTCAATACGGCGATTTTTGATGAATTAAATCTGCATTACACCCAAGAACTTTGGAAAAAATGTGTGCAATACGGCATTGCCCTGGTGTATGCTTCCTCTGCGGCTACTTATGGTTTGGGTGAATATGGATACAAAGACGACCATGAAGTAGTGGCAAAATTGAAGCCCTTAAATCCTTATGGTGACTCAAAAAATGATTTCGATAAGTGGGCATTACTGCAAGATACCCAACCTTATTTCTGGGCAGGATTGAAATTCTTTAACGTGTATGGTCCAAACGAATACCACAAATCACGCATGGCTTCGGTTATTTTTCATTCCTACCACCAGATTTTAAAAAACGGAAAAATGAAATTGTTTCGTTCGCATCGTCCCGATTTTAAAGACGGCGAACAACTCCGCGATTTTGTTTATGTAAAGGATGTGGTCAATGTGTGTTTGTTTTTAATGGAGCACCGAAAAAACAGTGGCATTTATAACCTGGGGTCCGGAAAAGCAAGAACCTTCCTTGATTTAACACGCAATACCTTTAAGGCCATGGGAGTGAAGGAGGAAATTGAATTCATTGATACTCCCGCCGATATTCGCGATAAATACCAGTACTTCACCGAAGCAGACATGAGCAAACTCAAGTCGATTGGATATTCCATTCCGTTTCATACACTAGAGGAAGGTGTGGAGGATTATGTGAAAAATTACTTGATGCCAAACAAGTACATCTGATTACAAGCTTGCGTTTCCTTGCAATCCGCCGGTGTGGATGACCAGTATTTTTTTATTCCATAGTTTTTCTTTTCGCAAGAGATCCCAAATTCCATACATCATTTTTCCGGTGTACAAGTAGTCCAGTGGAATACCCGTTTGCGATTGAAACTGTTCCACAAATTGTTTCAATTCAGGACTTGTCTTTCCGAATCCACCAAAGTGATAATCGGTTTGTAAATGAATGCGGTTCATGATTTCGGAAGTCCATGATTCATCCATGAGTGACCAATACAACAGTTTCCTTATTTCTTCTTTTAAATACGCACCATCTTTAATGGCCGGAAATCCCCATATTTCCTGATGTTCTTTGCTAGCAATCGACAATCCTGCAAGTGTGGTTCCCGTTCCAACAGCAACGCAAATGAGGTCGGGCTCAATAGGACATTCACCAAGTATTTCCACACAACCTTGAACGCCAAAATAATTTGCACCTCCTTGCGGAACGATATAAGTCTCGGGAAATTGTTCGTGCAGTTCTTCGTGGTAAAGTTTGTCGTCGTGACGATCATACGTGCTTCGGCTAACCGGAATGATTTGCATTCCGTATGCAGCAGCTTGTTTTAAGGTGTGATTTAATAAATCAGCATCCTCTCCGCGCACAATGCCAATACTGTTCAATCCCAAAGCGTGACATGCCGCTGCGGTTGCTGCAATATGGTTTGAATATGCTCCACCGAAAGTGAGAACAGTTTTGAGTTGAAGTACTTTCGCCTGAGCAAGATTGTGTTGCAGTTTGCGGTATTTGTTTCCGGAGATTTCCGGATGAATCAAGTCATCGCGTTTCATCCAAAGCTCAATTCCCATGGATGCGGGTAAAGGATGTTCTATGCGTTGTATGGGTGAGGGGAGTGTGAGTTGCATGCGTCAAAAATAGCGGATGCCGTGGTATTTTTATAACTTTCGGCAATGCCTTTGCTCAAGAAAATAATGAAATGGTTGCTGATCGTTTTAGGTTCGGTTTTTTTACTGAGTCTGATCTGGCCTTATTTCGTTCCACTAAATTTTCCGGAACAGAAATTTGAAAAGGTATTTGAGGAAAGTCAATACCTGGAAGTAAAGGGTACAAAAGTGCATTACCGCGAATATTTTCCAAAAGACACTGTATTGGGACATGTTATGCTTGTACACGGATTCTCCGGTTCGGGATTTTCATGGAGAAAAAATATTTCGATGTTGACGGAACTTGGTTTGCACACGGTAGCCATCGACTTACCTCCCTTTGGTTACAGCGACAAAAGACCGGAAGCGAATGTGAGCGATTCGATGCGGAACGATTATGTTTTGGCGGTAATGAATGAAGTGGAGAAGCAACATCATTTTGAAAAATCACCATGGTTGTTGTTCGGACATTCCATGGGAGGAATGGTAATAGGATCTTTCGCCACAAAATATCCCGAGCGTGTAAAAGCATTGTTTTTTGTAGATGGCGTGTGTTTTTCGCACGATGGAAATCGACCATTTTATTTGCGTTTCATTCAATTTTTTCTTCGCTGGCATCCTTACCGTCGTGCGGCTGATGTGATCATGGAGCGCAATTTGAGTTCTTTCGAAAAATTTGAAGAATTGCTTGCTTCAGCTTATGGAACCAAACCGGATAGTGTGGATGTGGAAGGTTACCGAAAGCCTTTTCTGGTGCACCGCAGCGCATCTTCCGTGTTATTGATGTCATCACGCATGGGCTATGCAAAAGTTGATATGGAATTGGTGAAACGGTTTCCGACATTTTTGATTTGGGGAAAAAATGATCAATGGATTCCGATTTCCTCAGCCCATGATTTTTTAAAAGAAGTTCCCGAAACCAAATTTCATTTTGTTGATGGAGCAGGACATTGTCCTATGGAGACCCATTCCGATGAATTCAATCGTGTGGTGGGAAAATGGATACAAGGTCTTATTGCTCCTTCATCAATGTCTTCACCAAGTCCCAACTGAGATCGCTTTCAAATCCGCGGCTAATCAAATAAATCGCGACTTTTTTTTGCTTTAAAACAGGGTGTAATCCTTTGATGCTTTTTAATTTTTTTTCGGCAACATCTCGCATCACGCGATCGTATTCATCCGGATCGATTTCCTGCATGCCTTTTTTAATGCAGTATTCAGATATTTTTTTCAGTTTGAGTTGTTGCAGGATTTTGGTCCGGCCCCATTTTTTCATCCTGAATTTACCGCTCACGAAAGCTTGTGCAAAACGTTCCTCGTTTAAGTAGTTGTCGGAGATTAAAGACGCAATGATGTTTTCTACATCTTCTTTGCCCAGTGAATATGCGTAAAGTTTATCGCGCACTTCCTGATGACAGCGTTCCTGATAAGCGCAGAAATGTTGAATGCGGGGTAATGCCTGCCCGGGAGTTAAGCGAATTTTCTTTTTTTCGTAATCTTCATTCATGTTTACTTCTTGTAGTCTTCTACATTGAAGGTGCTATTGCACAAAAACAATTCGTCTTCATTACGGTTAGAAGAAACCAGAACCATTCGTTCTTCTGCATGTTCCGTGAGCAATTGTTGGTACCACTGCGTTGCATTACGGTCGAGGTTGGTGCAGGGTTCATCCAGCATTAAAATGGGTGTATCGCTCAGAATGGCAAGGGCAAGTTTGACGCGCTGACGCATTCCGGAAGAATAATTGCGCAGAGGTTTATTGCGAATGTTGCTGAGCTGAAGCAATTCAACAAAATTTTTCTCAGTGATGTTGTGTCGCATTTTTTGCAGTCGTGCATGAAAACGAAAATGTTCCTGCACGGTGTAATCTTCATACAATTCCAAAAAGGGAGAACATACCGATACATGCCGAAAAATCGAACTTCCTTCGATATTTTGGTTGTGAATTTGGTAATTGATTTTTCCTTCCGAAGGCATTAAAAATCCGGAAAGCATTTGCAAAAAAGTTGATTTTCCCGAGCCGTTTCCGCCTACAATGGCAGCTCTATCCTGACTGGTGAATTGAATATTGACATCACGAAAGATCCACTCTTTGTTGAATCTTCTGCCTGCTTTTTCAAGTGCAATGTTCACCACGGTAATTACGAATCAAGAGATTCCGCGCATGATTCCCTTGGTCGAAGATTTAATGAATTCCACAATCTCCTCTTTTTCCTGGGAAGCAGGAAGTTCGTATTCAACGATTTTGAGCGCAGCGCTGACATTGGTATTCTGCACGTAAATCACACGATAGATGTCTTCAATCTGGGTGATTTGTAGATCGGTAAAACCGCGACGACGCAATCCAACGGTGTTCACGCCAATGAAGCTGATGGGTTCACGAGCGGCTTTAACATAAGGGGGTACATTTTTGCGCACCAATGTTGCTCCTGCAATGAAGGAATGTTTTCCGATGTGTATGAATTGTTGCACACCTGCCATGCCTTCAACAATCGCATGATCATCGATGGTGACATGCCCCGAAAGTCCGACATTGTTTGCCAGAATTACATGGTTTCCTACCATACAATCGTGCGCAACATGCACGTAAGCCATCAACAAACAATTGGAACCCACCACTGTTTTCATACGGTCTTTGGTGCCGCGATGAATGGTCACGTATTCACGAATAATGGTGTTGTCGCCAATTTCAGTTGTGGTGTATTCACCAGCGTATTTCAGGTCTTGAGAATCCGGACCAATAATCGCTCCAGGAAAAATTTTCACATTATTGCCAATACGAGTCGCCGGAAAAATTACTGCGTTTGGACCAACCCAGCAGTTTTCTCCGATTTCTACATCATCCATTATCGTTGCAAATGCTTCGATAACGGTGCCTTTGCCGATCTTGGCATTGGGATGGATATTGGCTATAGCTCCACTCATAGATTTTTTTCTTTAATGATCTGTGCCATCATTTCGGCTTCAGAAGCGATTTGTCCGTTGACGTATGCAGTACCTTTCATGTGCACGATACCTCTGCGGATAGGAGTAAGCAGCGCAAGATCAAAGACGATGGTATCTCCGGGAATCACTTTCCTTTTGAATTTAACGCCATCAATCTTCATAAAGTATGTGGCGTAGTTTTCAGGATCGGGTACGGTGCTCAGTGCAAAAATTCCTCCGCATTGTGCCATGGCCTCAACTTGCAAAACACCCGGCATTACCGGGTTTCCCGGAAAATGGCCTTGGAAGTAAGGCTCATTCATGGTTACGTTTTTTACCCCAACAATTCCGTTTTCGTCCATGCTCATGATTTTGTCAACGAGCAAAAACGGATAACGGTGTGGCAACATTTTTTCAATTTTGTTGATGTCGTGCAAAGGTTCTTTAGTCAAATCAAAATGTTTCACCACGCCCGATTTTTTCTCATTGCGCATGATGTCTTTGATGATTTTTGCAAAAGAAACATTGCCGCTGTGTCCGGGACGCGCAGCCAGAATATGACCTTTGATGGGTTTTCCAACCAGTGCCAAATCGCCAACAATATCAAGGAGTTTGTGACGTGCCGGTTCGTTTTGGAATTTCATTTGGGTATTGTTCAATACACCCAAACCTTTTACCTGAATCGATAGATCTTCTTTGCCGAGTAAAGTGCGCAATTCATTGAGTTCTTCGTCCGAAACATCTTCACGGTCTACCAACACGATGGCATTATCGGGTGCGCCGCCTTTGATTAATCCTTTGCGGGCCAATTGTTCTAATTCTCTGAGGAAAACAAATGTACGGCAGCTGGCAATTTCGTCTTTGAATTCGCTGAGCTTGTACATGGTTGAATGCTGTGTTCCCAAAACAGGTGAGTGGTAATCGACCATTACGGTCAATCGAAAATCCGGAGCCGGAACAGCGAGCATTTCAATTCCTTTTTCTAAATCTTCCCAAGGGAGATTTTCTTTGAATTCAAAATATTCGCGTTCTGCGTTTTGTTCAAGATATCCAACAGAGTCAATGGCATCAACAAATGGACGAGAAGAACCATCCATGATGGGAATTTCAGGACCATCAATCTGAATCAAGGCATTATCGACTTGCATTCCGTAAAGGGCTGCCAAAAGATGTTCGGTGGTGTGGATTCGAACGCCGTTTTGTTCCAATGTGGTTCCGCGTTCGGTAGAAACTACCAAGTCTGCATCTGCTTTGATGACAGGTTGACCCTCTACATCTACGCGTTGAAATTTATAACCGTGATTTTCCGCTGCGGGAAGAATGGTGATGTTTACTTTGGCACCGGTGTGAAGGCCAATTCCCGATAATTGAACAGGAGCCTTGAGGGTACGTTGTAGTTCCTTCATTATTACTTGTCTTGTTTGAGGGCTTGAATTTCCTTAGCTAAGGTAGAGATTTGTTCCTTAAGTTGAGGCAAGGAGCGGAAAAGCACGTAGGAGCGTTTGTAGTCACCAATGCCAAAAGCCGGTGATCCTTGAAGGATGGTGTTTTCTTCTTTGATGTCCTGACCAATCCCGCTCTGGGCCGCGATTTTAACGCCATCTGCGATTTTAAGGTGACCGATAATTCCAACCTGACCGCCAATCATCATGTTTGCACCCAATTTGGTTGATCCTGCTACACCTGTTTGTGCGGCAATTACAGTGTTTTCTCCTATTTCAACGTTGTGTGCAATCTGAATAAGGTTGTCGATTTTTACACCTTTTCGAATGATGGTCGATCCGAGGGTTGCGCGGTCGATAGAGACGTTAGAGCCAATTTCAACACGGTCTTCAATCACAACATTTCCAATCTGTGGCACTTTGGCGTAATTGTTTTCGCTATTGGGAGCAAAGCCAAATCCATCGGAACCGATAACGGTTGATGCATGGATGGTGACTTGATTTCCGATTACGCAGTCGTGGTAAATTTTTACACCGGAATAAACTTTACTGCCTTCACCGATTTTGGTGTTATCGCCAATGTAAGCGTGGGGATAAATTTTTGCTCCTTTGGCAATCACAGCGTTTTTGCCGATGTATGCAAAAGCCCCGATATAAACATCTTCTCCAATGCTAGCCGAAGGATCGATAAAACTAGGTTGTTCAATTCCTTTTTTATCGCCTCGCACCTGGTCGTACATCTCCAACAATTTCGCAAAACAAGCATAGGGTTCTTCCACGCGAATCAGGGTAAGTGAGGCAGGAATGGCTTGCTCGGCCACAAAGGAATTGGCAACAATGGCAATGGTCGCCCCGGTGGAATAAATGTATTCCGTGTATTTGGGGTTGGCCAAAAAAGTAAGTGTACCGGGTTTGCCTTCTTCAATTTTGGAAAGATTACCCACCATCGCGTTCGCGTCGCCTTCAATCGTTCCGCCCAGAAGTCCGGCTATTTGTTGTGCTGAAAACTGCATAGAATCAAGGATTTAATGTCTTAGACCGACATATCACGTAAAAGTAAAAAAAGCAGGGAAAGTGAGACCGAAAATCCTTCCGGAATTGAAGAAAAATCAATGAAAGGCAGGAATGGGATGGTAAAGGTTTTGGAAAGGACAAATTAACGCACGGTGGCTAGCACAAATTTCTTAACCGGTTTGGCCAATGCCGAAATGTTGAGGTTGTCGCTAGCTTCGGCTATGTCCATGATTTGGTTGTTTTTAAACAACAATTTGATTTTGTCGCTTTTCGGATTGTAGGCGTTGTTGGTGATGGAGGTGGTTGCCACAAAATAGGCCGCCTCCTTTTCATCGAAGTGAAAGCGTTTCATCACCAGGTTTTTTTGCTCCTGAATCAACTCCTTTGGATGTGCTGTTTTTTCGAGTTTGATCCGGAACAATTTTCGGTTCATGAAATCTTTGCACAATTTACTCAAAACCCTGTCATCGCTCATGCTCCATGCTTTAATGGCCGATGTGATATCGCTGTCGTCGAGTAGGGCAAAATTGTCGAGGATTTTAGGATCCATATCAAAATCAATGCGCTGAAAACGGTTGTAAAGAAACATTTCCAGGGCCGGACTGCACCATAATTTTTTCTTGCGCATGGCCAATTCTTTTGCTCTGCGCAAAATGTGGATGAGCATGATTTCGCCCGATACGACAGTCTTGTGGAGGTATACTTGCCAGTACATTAAGCGTCGGGCAACAATAAATTTTTCGATGGAATAAATTCCTTTTTCTTCCACCACAAGTTCATCTTTATGCACATCGAGCATTTTAATGATGCGCTCCGAACCTATAACTCCTTCGGAAACTCCCGTGTAAAAACTATCGCGGTTGAGGTAGTCCAAACGGTCCATGTCGAGCTGACTACTCACCAATTGGTGCAGGAATTTTTTCTTGTGGGTGTTGTTGAAGACCTTTATCGTGAGGTCAAGTTTCCCTTTGAATTCCTGGTTCATGCGCTCCATAAACAAGAGCGAAATTTCTTCGTGGTGGACTTCCTCCACAATGGTGTTTTCAAGGGCGTGACTAAAAGGACCATGTCCAATGTCGTGCAGCAAAATGGCCAGGGTCACGGCTTCTGCTTCTTCTTCTGTAATTTCATTTCCCTTGGAACGCAAAGTGTCTATGGCTTGCGTCATAAGGTGCATGGCTCCTATGGCGTGTGCAAATCGGGTATGCAAGGCGCCGGGATAAACCAAATGCGACATTCCCAATTGCTTAATCCCCCGCAAACGCTGATAATACGGATGGTCGATGATGTCGAGCGCAAGGTCGAACGGAATGGTAATAAAACCATAAACCGGATCATTGAATATTTTCCGCTTGTTGCTGCTCATGCTTCTTTGAATTGGGGCAAATGTAGGATGTTTATGGGATTGTTAGCAGGAAAATACAGTGTATGAAGTGTATAATTTTCTTGTGAATTTAAGGTTCGGTGCATGGAAAGCTAGAATTTGACTTTCCCTTAAGATTTTCCTGAAAATGCCTCGTAAATAAGCGTTTTTGCATAAATTGGATTACCAATTCAACCGGAAGTAAAATGCGTGGATCAATGAGTCGACTAATTATGCTAGTTCTATGCTGTGCATACTGGCTCAACTTGCACGCGCAAAGCGGTCCCGGTGGTGTGGGTTCTTCCGCTTCCGACGTTCTCTGGCTCGATCCTACCAAAGGGGTTACTTTAGTCGGAAGCAATGTCAACATTTGGAATGATCAATCCGGAAATGGAAATCATGCAACAGCTTCTTCTGCTGCTGCTCGTCCTACTTATGTTACCAATTCGGTCAACACTATTCCCTCGCTCGATTTTGATGGAACAAATGATGAATTGCAAGTGCCTGATGCTGCATCTTTAGATCTTACCAATGGCATATTTTTATTGTGGTCATCGTTGATCTTCAAAAGAATTACAATGCCTGGATGGTAAAAGGGGATGATGGTTTAGAGAATTATGAAATGTTGAGTTACAATGATGGTAATTTGCATACCCCCATCAGGTACACCGATGCCACGAGAACTTCTCCAAATGCTCCGGCAGGTCAATTGAATACTTCGACTTTCGAAATCATCGAGTACAGTTATTCGGCTGCGGTTGGAAGAGATGCATGGAAAAACAACAGCGCTACCACCATCATCACCGATAACGAAAACAAAACACCAACAGTAAATGCATTGCCCTTGTACATCGGAAATGAACGAAGTACAACGGGACGCTATGTGGATGGAGATATTGCAGAGATTGTCATTTTCAATGCGCCTTTGAACAGTGCACAGAAAATTATCGTGAACAACTACCTCGCTGCAAAATACAATCGAACGCTTGGTGCAAATGATTTGTACACGATGAATAATGCGGGAAATGGAAATTTTGATTTTGAAGTGGCAGGAATTGGTCGGGTAGATGCTTCGAACATACAGTCGGATTCTAAAGGTTCTTCATTTGTGCGTATGAACACGGCCTCTGGTTTAGGGGATGGAGAATATCTTATTTGGGGGCACGACAATGGTTCTATTCAAAACAACAATACAAGTGATGTAGATGGTGCTACCATTCAGGCGAGGCTTGGTCGTGTTTGGCGATTGACGGAAGTCGGAGATGTTGGAACGGTTTCGGTTTCTTTTGATGTGTCAACATTTACTACGGTAATCGGCAGTAATTTGCGCTTGCTGATTGATCGCGATGGCGATGGATTTTTCGACAATGATGTGGCTCCGCAAACTGGTACACTTTCCGGAGGAGCCATAACCTTTAATCTGGTCAATTTTCAATCGGGAGATCGTTTTACTTTAGGAACCATCAATGCGGTGCAAACGCCATTGCCAGTTGAGTTGTTGCAGTTCAATGGTGATGCAAATCAAAATAACAATTGGTTGTATTGGTCAACCGCGAGTGAAATCAACCACATGCGTTTCGTTTTGGAACGGTCTGTGAATGGATTTAGCTGGGAGGATATTGGTGAAGTTGCCGGAGCCGGAAATTCATCTGTTTTAAAGCACTACCAATGGGAGGATGAGCAAACTCCGCTAACAGGTTGTTATTACCGTTTACGACAGGAAGATTGGAATGGTAATGTACAACGTTATGAGGCCATTTATTTGGATAGAAAAAGTACAACACAAGACTTGCTGGTATACCCAAATCCCGTCAAACACACAGCTTTTCTGGCTTTGGAAGTTTCTGCCGATGCTGAAGTGATGGTTGAAATTTACAATCTCCAAGGACAAGTCCTTCATCGTTCCAATGGAGCCTACTCCGAAGTTTGCGCAATGGATTTGTCTTTCCTTCCTGCTGCTGCATATTTTCTGCGATGTACCTCAGAAGGAAAAGTTTACCAAGCTCGTTTTATTGCCGAGTAAACAATAATAATCCCCTGCTCGCGTATTTCCGTATCTTTATTCTTTAAGGATTTACATTATGGAAAAAATACGCATTCTTTGGGCAGATGATGAGATTGATTTGTTGAAACCACATGTGATGTTTCTCGAATCGAAGGGCTATGAGGTGACTACCGTAAACAACGGGGCCGAAGCTGCGGATTTAAGTCGCGAGAACGATTACGACATTGTTTTTTTGGATGAAAACATGCCCGGATTAACCGGTTTGGAAACGCTTGAGCGCATTAAAGCCATGCATCCGAATGTTCCGGTGGTGATGATCACCAAGAGCGAAGAAGAATCGATTATGGATTCTGCCATTGGAGGAAAAATATCGGATTACCTGATTAAGCCTGTAAATCCAAATCAGATTTTATTGTCGCTGAAAAAAAACCTGGAATCCAAACGTCTGGTGAACGAAAAAACCACCATGAATTACCAGCAGGAATTCCGCAACATCGGAATGCAATTGGGCGATATACGCACCGTTGGCGAATGGAAAGACATGATGCGAAAATTGGTGTATTGGGAAATGGAACTCGAAAAAGTTTCGGATCCGGGTTTGCACCAGATTTTACAAATGCAAAAAGTGGAAGCCAACAACATGTTTTCGCGTTTTGTGAGCGATAATTATGTTTCCTGGGTGAATGGAAAATCTTCAGATATTCCGGTGATGTCGCATACAGTGTTGAAGAAAAAAATGATGAATGATCTGGACAAAGAACCTGTTTTTCTGTTCGTGATTGATAACCTGCGTCTCGATCAATGGAAAACGATTCGTCCGATGTTGATGGAGTTTTTCACCGAAGAAGAAGAGGATTTGTATTTCTCCATTTTACCTACAGCCACGCAATACGCGCGCAATGCACTCTTTGCCGGATTGATGCCTTCCGAAATTCAGAAGCGTTATCCCAACATGTGGTTGAATGATGATGATGAAGGTGGTAAGAATAATTTCGAAAAAGATTTTTTGGATGGTCAGTTGAAAATGAACGCCAAGAACATCAAGTTTTCTTATAACAAAATCACCAATCTCAATGCAGGTAAAAAATTGGTTGACAATTTCAATAACCTGATGCAGAACCAGCTGAATGTGGTGGTCTATAATTTTGTGGATATGCTTTCGCACGCACGCACCGATATGGAAGTGATTCGCGAATTGGCCGAGAATGAAAAATCGTACCGCTCCATTACGCGTTCCTGGTTTGAACATTCACCTCTTTTTGAAATGATGAAAAAAGTGGCGGAGAAAAAAATAAAAATGATCATTACCACCGACCATGGAACTGTTCATGTAAAAGAGCCAAGCAAAATCATTGGCGATCGAAACACCAATACCAATCTGCGTTACAAGCAAGGCAAGAATTTGAATTACCAGTCGAAAGATGTCTTCGAGATTAAGAATCCTTCGGATGTTTTTCTGCCTAAATTGAATGTGAGCACCACTTATGTGTTTGCCAAGGATTACAAGTTTTTTGTATATCCCAACAACTACAATCAGTTTGTGAACTTTTACGAAGGCACATTCCAGCACGGAGGGATTTCCATGGAAGAAATGATTATTCCCTACATTACCCTAAAACCACGTTAACGCAGTTGAATGCTTTCTATGGTTTTCAGGTAGGCTGAGCGACGCTCTTCTGTTTTGGATTTAATGCTGCCTACGAAAGAAAGGTGATTGAATTCGCCGAGTAAAATGTACTGCATTAAATATCCGGGTTGACCATCCACATTGATTTCGCTTTCGAAAACCAAAGTTGGGTATTTGCCTATGGTATCCCAATGGAATTGTTTTTCCTTTAGCACAATGCCATTGGCAGCGTAATGTTCTTGCTCGCGCACAAGAAACTCCTCGACGTATTTTTTATCCTGCGTTTGCATGAGTTCAAACTGAATGGAATTGGCAAATGCACTGTCGAGGTCTGCTTCTCCGTTTTCGGAATACATGGTAATGCGATCCACCGATGCCGTAGGTTGATAGCCCGTGATGTTTATGTCAAAGGTGAAATCCGGCTCTTTGCTCAGCGCTTGCACCGTGGGATCATAAACAACCGTAGAAAAAATATCCAGGATTTTTTGGGCATCCCAGGCACTGCCTTTTTTTGCAAATCCTAAAAGAATGGCAGTTCGTTCCTGATCGCCGAAAATGATGTGCACCGATGGGTCTTCATTTTTTTTGGCTAGTGCAATGAATACATGTCCTTCATAGCGCTGCAACTGAAACTTCTGTTCGAAAGTAATTTCCATTTCCTGTTTCAGTCCCGATTCGAATTCGCTGAGTGCTTTGCTGAAATCGGTGCCGGGATTTTCTGTTGCGGTAATGGATAATTGCTCAGGAATACTGTAAATCCCCGATCCGGTGCTGAAACTCATTTCATCCGGCAAAATCAAAAATACCCCGGTGCTTCCGATCTGTTTGTGTTTGTCGGAAATGGGATTGTTGATCTGATTTGGAAAGTTGTAGGTTTTATGCTGACAAGCCATTCCAAAAACAAGCAACAATAGAAAAAGCCGATAGAGTTTCATCTTATTTGCTCAGCTCACGAATTAGTTTTCCGGTGCATCCGTTTGGATACGGAATTTGCAACATCATGGAAAGTGTTGGCGCAATATCCGTAATGTTCACGGTTTCTGTAGTACATCCGCTTGGAATACCCGCACCGTACCAAAGTAAAGGAACGCGTGTATCGTAGGTGTAGGGCGAGCCGTGGGTGGTTCCTTTCGGACCATGATCTACCCATGCCGGCAACATGTTTACTACAACATCTCCCGAGCGCAGTTCATGGTATCCGTTTTGAATGAGTGAGCGAATTCCGTTGGTGTATTCATTGTTGAGGAGTTGCGTGCGGGTCATGACGTTTGCAACACCGGGAACGGTTCTCAAAAACTCAGCTACTTTTTCTTCTGCGAGATGAAGTGTGATTTTATTGCGCGCTAAAAGTTCATGGTTTAGAAAAACCTGATTGTTGCTGATGGAACGGATAAAACGTTCACTCGGATCGTTTAAGGGAAAATGTTCGAGTAAATAATTGTTGAGTTGATCGGTGTATTTGGAAAGGGAGAGATGACCGCTCGGAATTTTTTTGCTCGCCAGGTAATCAGGTACATCCACTGCAGCATGATCTGCGGTAAGGAATAGGATAAAATTTTCTTTACCAATATTTTTTTCCAGGTAATTGATGATTTCTTCAAGATCACGATCCAAGCGTAGGTAACAATCTTCCACTTCAACAGATTTTGGTCCGTAAGCATGACCGATATAATCCGGTGAAGAAAAACTTACGCATAACATGTCGGTATGCTCGTCCTTTCCCAATTGCTCACCATCAATTGCAGCAAGCATCATTTCCTTGGTTAAGGTATTTCCAAAAGGAGAAGTTTTTACTACTCCTTTATAGCCTTCGTATTTGGCATAAATAGCGGCAAGATCATGTGGGAAAACAGGTGCGGATTCTCCCATGGCAATGGTTTCAAAAGGATTGTCGTCGGCAATACTTTCGGTGTATTGTTCGATGGGGAGAAGGGTTGTCCATTTTTGTTTGAGAAATTCATCTGTGCGTTTGCGTGCATTGTAATTGCGCACCCATTCAGGTAGGACTTGCAAATAATAGGTGCTCGAAATAAAATCACCT
>JBIKKU010000055.1:0-12220 GCA_044360245.1 Flavobacteriales bacterium
TTCGTCATCAAACCAATAAGCAGCATCTGCAGCATGTCCCGCAGGTAAAATTGCACCACGGTCTTTTAAGGCAATACCAATAACTTTTCCTTTTCCGTTAAGCGCAATTTTAAGTTCATCGCTGATGGTAGTGGTTAACATACGATGCGGTGACATTTTCCCTTCTTCTGTTGCAGTGCCTACAGTACCTCTTTTTTCATCTCCTGCGCAATACACCATGGCATGCTCCTTTTTATCATACCAATCGTTGGCAATGATGCCGTGCACTGCAGGTGTTGTTCCGGTGTAGATGGAAGCATGTCCCGGACCGGTATACGTCGGTACATAATTGTAAACCGTGTTTTTGCAATTGTATCCTTTGGTGAGCAGTTTTTTAAAACCACCTTCCGAAAATTTGTTCCAATAATTGGTGAGGTAATCGTAACGCATTTGGTCGACGACAATACCGATGACTAATTTAGGACGAGCAGCCTGAACTGAGATAGAAACGAACAGGATAATGCAGAACAATAAGTGCTTCATAATTCAAAATGTTCGCTAAAATAAGGAAAATGCACCTATTCGGCGGCTCTTTTCAGAAGCTTACGAATGAATCCTCTGCGAATCAGTATTTCTGCCAGAATCATGTTCGGAACCCAGCTTAACCAACTGAGAATGATATACGTTTCCACCGGTTTCCATTCGGGATCCAATGCCGTGCCGCGCAATTCGTTGTAGAAAAATTGATACAATCTTAAAGTCACCGCCGAAAAAGTGAGGGCATAGCTTCGCAACATGAATTCGCCATGTGCAAGGAAATCTCTTTTGTAAATGTAGTACCATGCCATCGCCGTAAAACCAATCCAAAGCGGAGTAAGCAGCATGAAACTGGCACGGGCAGGTGGACCACCATTGGCGTACATGCCCATGACAAATGCTCCGGGACCGGAAAAAAACAAGAGGACAATCACATAAACATAACCCATGCTTTTGTGAATGGATTTACGATTACGCAATAATGTGGAGCTGAATTGTGTAGCGCCTGCAAACAAAATCAATACACTGGTAAATACATGCGTGTAAAATCCTATGCGCCAAAAATCATTGTGATAGACATTGAGTTTTGTACGCAAAAATTGAATGGGCGCATGTTTGTCCATTGCAAAATAAGGGAGCGAAATCATGAACATCAATCCGCAGAAAAGCAGAATCATTCCGATAAAGCCAAATTTCCAAATTTTATGCAGGGATATTTTTTGCATCAATAGTACATGTATGGATACAGCTCTGCATGGTATTCTCCTTCCTGTCCGCTGTAAAGAAATGCATCGTCCATTTCATCCATTTTTTTCATCTTCAGCGTAATCTTCGGGAATTTGTTTTTGGGGTGATTTTCAAATTCAATACTGATGGAATTTTCGGCCTGAAAATAAGTGCCTTTGATTTTTAGTTTTATCCAACCACCGGATTCCGTGTCCTTTTTCCTTTCATCATAATACCCGCAATCAAAAACAAGTGTTCCGTTTTTATTTAAAATAAGGGTACCTTCCAGATCACCAATTCTTCCGCTGTACTGACTTTCCAGGTCGTTGGAGATTTTTTCTGTCAATTCAATTCGGTCCAACGTAAACGTTTTTTCATCTGTCGCTGAAGGATCGTTGGGTGTCCATTTTCCTGAAAGCACAAACGAAGTCGTATCGATATCGAATTCAAAAACACCATCGTATTTTTCATTTCCCGGTTCGGAAAGTTTGAAATGGAAAGAACCGCCATTTTGTTCCAAACTACCTTTAATGTTCCGCTTCACACCGCGGAGGATATTGTATCCGCTGGCATTTTTTCCTTGTGCATAATTGATTTGCAGGATTACAGTAGATTTCCCAAAGGGACCTTGGTACACGCCGGTTAATTTTTCGGTATCGTATCGCTTTTTCACCACCACGGCAGAAGTGTCTTTTTCATTGGTGGTGTTTTCCTTTTCGTTTCCTCCGCAAGAAGAAAGGATGAAAACAAAGACCATCAGAAAGCAAAAGCTAAAAAGTTTCATAGAAAGAGATTTAGAACTAAAATACACAAAAGGCATAAAGAAAAAGACCGCCCGGAGGCGGTCTTTTTTGGAGGTGTTGTGATTATTCTACAATGGTCATTTCTACACGACGGTTCTTCTGACGACCTTCTTCCGTGTCATTCGGAGCAATCGGACGATCGGGACCGTACCATTTCACTTCAAAGCGGGAAGCTTCGATGCCTTTGCTGACCAAATATTTTTTCACGGCCTCTGCACGTTTTTTCGAAAGGGTAACATTCGAAGCACGAGCTCCCTGATTGTCGGTGTGACCTTCAATTTTGAGTTTCCATCCCGGATATTTTTTCATCAATGCAGCCAATTCATCAAGTGAAGGCAAGGATTCTTTTTTGATGATGTCTTTTCCGGTTGCAAATTCAAGATTGTCGAATGCTTTTTTCACGATGGCCTGTTCTTCTGGAGTTAGCACAACCACTTCAGCTTCCTTAGGGAAATGGAACAATTTATCGCCTTCCTTGAAGGCCGTTTTTCCGCGCAGATTTGGTGCAGAAATCATCACTTGAGTAAGCGTATCCGTTCCTTCACCCAACAAGCGGAACTTGTGGTTTTTCTTATCCACATCCTTAGTGAAATTGAATTTGCCATCTTCAAAGGCGACCTCTTCCAATACCACACCGGAGCTGCTCAGAATTTGAAGTTTGCGATCAGGACAACCCAAGTTGTGAATCGGACCGGGTTTTTCCGGACACTTATCTTCGATATCACGCAAGCCATCACCGTCGGTATCAGGACAACCTTTAAACTCATGCGGACCTGCAATTGTTGGACAATCGTCTTTCGGATCAGGTAATCCATCACCATCGGTATCCGGACAACCTTTGAAGGCAATCACACCAGGAACTTCAGGACATTCATCTTCTTTGTCGATGATTTTATCTCCGTCTTTATCAGGACAACCATTGTACTCACGTGGTCCTGCTTCTGTTGGACAATTGTCGGCTTTGTCCATAATGCCATCGCCATCGGTATCCGGACAACCCTTGAATGCCGGGATTCCAGGTTCATCCGGACAATCGTCCTGACTATCTTGAATGTGGTCGCCATCACGATCCGGACATCCTGTGAATTCCCATACACCTTTTGCATCATTACATTTATCAAGTTTATCGGATACAAAATCTCCATCCTTATCTCTTGGTTTGCTATAAGGAATTGGAATTTTCAAAATCATGTGGAAGTCGGCACCGTAAATGTCTTTTTTACCATTTCCTTTTCCGCTTACAAATTGTGCAATCGGATTCAGGTTGGTTGTGCCCAAGTAAAGCGGACCAAGACGTAATCCTGTTCCAACCTGGAAATTCCCCATTAAATTGTAGCTCACCGGTACAAAAACACCAAACCATTTGTGGTCGTATTTGGGTGTGATGGAGAAGGTGGTAATGTCATGTACTTTATTGGCATTGTTTTTAAACTGGAAAGCAAAATACGTGGTATGATTCACGTAAAAATCTTTCCAAATATTGTAATCCACCTGCAAGCTAATAGCTGTAGGAAGATTCATTTTAAAGCTTTCCTCTGAACTGTTAGTTCCAAAGCGTGAACGGATGGTATCATCGAATGCTTCAACAGGTGTATCACCAAAATCAAGATTGTTCAGATTCCAATAATTCACATTGGCTGTAAAGTCATTGGAGAGTTGTCCTTTTTTGAATTTGATATTTCCTAAATCCAAAATAGAAAGTCCTGCACGCAATTTGTATTTGTTCTGATCATCTCTCCAGCGGTCTTTTCTTCCATCCATTTCGTATTTGAAATCGGCATGGTCAGGGCGCCATTCGTAAACTACTCCAAGGTCAAGTCCGATGGAAAAATTTGAAACGAATTTGTATTTGATGCTATTCTCATCGAATTCAAAATTGGTGGAGTGACCATAGTTTACATCCGATTGAAATAAAGAAAGTGTACTGTCGGTAGAAAAATTGTAAGCGAGATTGTCTACGAACATGTAAGCTGCTTGCAAGCCTTGTAAAACTTTTAATCTTCCACCGACTTTAAGAAAGTGTTCGCCTTTGTCCATCATGATTCTTCCATAGGTAATTCCGTATTCGGCCCAGGACATGGTTTGTACAGAGAAGTGTTCGTTGGATAAGGTATCTACCCAAAGTGTAGGGTAATTCAATTCGTTATAAATAAGTCGTGCAAGTTCTTTTTCTACGCCATCTACATTCACATAATTGCGCAACCTCCAGGTGAATCCAAGTGCAGATTTTTCACCTACTTTAAACATGAAGGATGGTAACTGAATTTGTTGGGAGAAGTAAACGGATTTGAGTTTATCGTCGTAACGTTCGTTTAGGTATTTGCTTTGAAAAAGTGTGTCTTCAAATGCAGCGTAAGTTCCACTGATCATATTTCCATCGCGCAATAATGCGGAGGGTTTCAAGCCGATGTAATTGTTATATGCACTTACGCTAAAACCAAATAATGAAATATCGACTTTCATTCGGTTGTCGACAATGGAAGCAGGTTGCAAATCGATTCCGGATACACCCGCGTAGTTGGATTGGTTAAATCCGGGATAATCCTGTGCTTGTGCACCAATGGAAAATAAAAACAGAGCGAAGAAAAGTGTACTTATCTTTTTCATAGGCAAGAGAGCTATTATCCAAAAATAGCCAAATGCCTTTACGCAATAAGGATTTGTAGGTAAAGTTTGCCTAAAGAAGTGGAATCTTACGCTAAGGGCTTAATTCAGAGGTTGAAAGAATAACAGACAATTCTACGTGTTCCGGTGCCCGAAACCAGTTCTAAACTGCCGTCGCCATTGATGTCTTTGACAATGAAGCCTGTAGTGCCTTCCAAAGGGAATCTTGGGTGAAGCAATCCATTAGGCAGAAGGAGCAACAATTCACCTGTTTGTGGACTGCTGATACCGGTCAATACCGTTTTGTCTTTGAGTGTGTAAACAAATAGCTGCTGGTTTATCGGAATACTCAGATTGTAAGATCCAAGAGCTTTACCGCTCCAGGAAACAAAATCAACTTTTCCTGAATCGAGTACAATGACATCATTGTTTCCATCTGCATCGATATCGGCAATGGCAAATTTATGGTATGGACTTCTTCTGCCTGTTTTTGCTGTATCTGCATTTCCATTAAAGAAAAGTTTGATGATTCGTCCAGAAGAATCGGAATAGATTACCGATGTGTTTTCGATGTTGGAACCGGAAACCAAAATCACTTCATTGGATGATCTTCCTTTTAATTGATGGTTGAGGTGGTAACGTGTTTTTCCTTTGCGGTCGATGGCGTGCATTTCGCCTTGTACATCGCACACAAAAATGTAATCCTTATTCTCTGCTCTAAAGAAAACAGGAGCTTCTTTGATGTGATGCGTTGTTCCTTCAAATTCCCAACCGGTTGTGATTTTTCCGTCTTTGTCGACATTGATTATTTTATTTCCGCAAGGAATAAGAATGCGGTAAGTGAAATTAGATTCGTAATCGAATACGCCCATTTCTCCTGTGACTTCTGAAGGAAGTTTAACGGGGAATCCGTTCATGTAATTTCCTTTGAGGTCAATCAGGTGCAATTGTGAATGTGTCGTAAACAACAATTGTAATTTACCGTTTCCGAAATAATCGATTTGCTTGTAGGTGCCTACTACTTTTTCTTCGAGTGCTTTTTTCCAGAGCAATTCTCCTTTACTGGAAATGAAATAAACGGTGTAATTGTCGTCCTGCACAACCACATCCTCGGTGTTGGTAATGTGATTGTGAATCAGCATGGGCATGGCGCTGATGGTGGTGTCTGCAGCAATTTCCCAGAGTGATTTGGAGTCTTGTTTTCCTTCGCCGTTGTATTTTAGATAGAGGTTGTTGTAGAACAATCCTTTTCCTGCCGAACTCAATTGCCATGCAAAAGCATTGAAGCGACTGATCAAGCTTTCACCTTCGCCCAATTGATTTGCTTTCCTAGGATCGAGCATGGTGAGCAGTAGAGCACGAAGTTTGGATGGGTTGGCGTAGACGGTAACATTTGCTTTTTCGGCGAGATTTTCGGAAACGAAATTAAAATAGGTAATGTTTTTTCCGAGGCTTCGATCGCTGGAAATGTCTTGAAGGTATTTTAAAAATTGAGTAGATGAATTGCAGAAAACAATATAGTCTTCCACGCGCATGAAATAAGGTTGATCAATTCCTGCAAACAATTCGCCAAAGAGCATGGAGAATAAATTGTCTGCTTTTAACTGACCTAATTCTATTCCATTGATTTCGGTGGTGGTGTTTCCGGAAGTGTCCAGTTTTGCTGCGAGTGATTGCAATTCCTCATAAGGATCTACCAAATCATTGATGCGAATGGCTAAAAATAAATGTTCATTTAATGAGGCAGAATCATCGGTGGCGTTGGAGAATAAAATGATTTCATTTCCAATCCAACTGATGAGTTGTTGCCTGATGTTGCAGTCGAAATCCGAATTGAATTGATTGATGCGGTTGCTGTGTTCTTGCAAGGTTCCGTTTTTGCCCATCCATTTCTCAATCGATGTAAGAAAACTTTCTCCGTCATTCACGCCCAACCATAAAAATCCTGCAGTATTGTCGGGCAGGTATTTTGCTCCTGAGAAGGTTTGTGGCTGGTGTTCGCCAAATACATTAAGAAAGAAAGAAACACTATCGGGTGCGAATGAAAATCCGTTTAGCGAAATGGTTGCGGAACTGATTTTTAAATCCAGTCCGCTGAAGTAGGCATAAGGCTGACTGCGTGCCAACAGTTCGCGCATGGCCGGATTGATCCACTGGTTAAGGAGTTGCGTGAAATGACTGTGGTTGATGTAAATATTGGCATCGGTTTCAGGGTCGGTGGTTTGGTAGACATTCGACCAACCTTTTTCCGATGTAATGCTTTTTCCTTCATCCAAATGATCGTGTACGCTTTCGGCAAGTGAAGTGGAGGATGCTAAAATCAAATGACCATCGCGTTGAATCATCTCCCATTTTCCGGAACCTAGTTGGACCTGAAAAATTTCATGCGATTTGTAGGAACGTCCTTCAGGAATTTTTTTTCCGGTGCATGCTTCAAAAAGCGAAAAAATTTCTTCCTGACTATTTCCTTTGTCTTTAAAAACGCACAATACATCCGACTTGTCATTTCCTGCGGGATGCAGCGCAATGACCAAGGATTGTCCCAAAGCAAATGCTGCAAAATCCTTATTGCGCTGTACCAAAGAATCAATGGTGAGTCCAGCGCCGTGTATTTCCGAAAAAGGTTGAATGCCGCGTAATTCCGACCAAATCATGCTTGAACCACTGAGTTGTTTCCACAAATCGAGCGGATGATTGAGTTTAACGGCAACTGAAGATGTTGCAGGCACAGCATCCAAAGGATCGTGGTTCACCTGGTCCAGTTTCCGCATGAATTTCCAAGCCATGATTGCCGTAAAAATGAGCAAAGCGGCCAGTAATACATACGAAAGGGATTTTTTCAGCATGGAACAAAAATACTGGGACACAGGCAAAGGAAGGCCTTGCAGGTAAAGCATGTTTAAACACTTTACTGTGTAAAAGCCCTAGTATGGAAAGGACTAGAATTCCAGCGTCATTTGCGGAGGAAGCAGGGTAAAGCTTTTGCGGTGGTGCATGCATGATCCAAATTGAGCAATAGCCTTGCGGTGCGATGGGGTAGGGTATCCTTTGTTTTTGGCCCATTGGTAAACCGGAAATTCTTCATCCAATTTTTCCATCATCATATCGCGTTCGGTCTTTGCCAAAATCGAAGCCGCTGCAATCGATAAAAACCTTGCGTCGCCTCCAATAACGCAATGGTGCGGAATGCTGCGGTAGGCGTTGAATCGGTTTCCGTCGATAAGTAAGAGTTCGGGACGGATTTTCAATTGGTCAATGGCCTTGTGCATGGCTAAAAACGAAGCATTGAGGATGTTGATTTTGTCGATTTCTGCAGGACTGCAAATACCAATAGCCCAAGCTTCGGCTTTCTCCATAATTTCCCATCGCAATTCAAGCCTGATTTTTTCACTCAGTTGTTTTGAATCGTTTAGCAAAGGGTGTGAAAAATCTCGAGGTAAAATTACCGCTGCAGCTACCACCGGACCGGCCAAACATCCTCTGCCGGCCTCGTCGCATCCTGCCTCCAGGAGCTTATCCTGAAATCGCAGTTCAAGCATACAGACATTTTTCGATGTTCGACCAAAGACCTTCTGCGCTTTTATCCCATGAAAATTTGCGCACTTGTTCCAATCCCAATGCAATCATTTTTTCGCGTAATATTTTGTCGGATGCTAGATCTGCCATGGCTTTGGCGATGGCTTCCGGATTTCTCGAATCACAAAGCAGAGCGGCGTTTCCGGCGATTTCGGGTAATGAACTGTTTGTGCCTGTAATGACAGGAACTTCTGCTCTCATGGCTTCGGCGATGGGAAGTCCAAACCCTTCGAAATGACTGACAAATGCAAGTGCTTCGGCCGAACCAAGTACCAAACGCAAATCATCCATGTTCAAATGTCCGGTAAACACCACTTCCGAACGGTGTTGCATGGCTTCAAATACTTCGGTGATTTCTTTATTCCAAAAATATTTTTCACCAACAATTACAAAGCGGTGCGGAAGATGATGGCTTTTTCGGAATAGATCGTACGCCTTGAACATTCCGGCGAGATTTTTACGCGGATGTTGTGCGCCGATAAAAACGAAATAAGGCAGTCCATGGGTGTATTGTTCGCGAACCTTTTTTTTACTTCCCTCGTCTACCGGACCAATAGCTTCGTTGACACCATTGTAAACGGTTTCAATTTTATCCGGATGAATTTGGTAGCGTTCAATTATATCGTTTCTGGAATAATCCGAAACAGTAACAATGCGTTTGGCTTTCGCCGCAAATCGGGGAAAATAATGTTTGTAATAGTTGCGCACCAACCAGGTTAAGTCTCCCGGATTGTGCTCGAAATTGAGGTCATGCATCACAGCCAATTGCGGTGTTTTCGCCGAAAGCGAGAGGTAACCATCGGGTGAAACGAACAAGTCGGCCTTGTGTTTGCGCAGTACTTTTGGAATGCTGTGTTCGAACCAGAGGTAGAACAAAAAAGGGTGACGAGCCTGCGGTCCTACAACCACGGGTGTTACATTATTGTTAAAAATGAACTTGCTGTCGAAGGGGCGATCGAAAATGAAAATGAATTCATGTTCCGGATGATTTTTGGTGATTCGGCGCAGGGTTTCGTAGGTATACCAGCCGAATCCCTCGAGTTTACGGGGAAGCAGGAATCTGGTATTTACGGCAATTCTCATGAACGGTCCAAAAATAAGGATTTGCCTGTATTTGACCATTCCACAATAATGAGGCGCATTTTACGTATTTTTGGCGCCTTAAATCCTTTTGCATGGAATCCAACAAAAACGCTACATCATTTAGTTCGACCACTTTACTGGTTTTGCTTTGGGAATGGAGATGGAAAATCATCATCGTATGTGTCGCAACTGCGGTTATTTCCGCCATTGTGGCTTTGATGATGCGTGAAAAATATTTGTCGACTTGTGTCATTTTCCCTTCAAAGTCCAACTCCGTAGTAACCGGAAAAATGTTGAATCCTTCTCAAAGTGTGCTTTCGTTTGGAGAGGAGGAAGAAGCAGAGCAGATGTTGCAAATTCTGAATTCCGCAGAAATCAGAAACCGCATCATTTCCAAGTATAACCTGATGCGTCACTACGACATCGACACATCCAGCAAGTACAAGAAAACCAATCTGAACAAGGAATACGAAGAAAATGTAAAATGTTCGAGAACCCGTTATGGTTCAGTTCGAATTGATGTGCTCGATTACGATCCCGACACTGCTGCATTGATTGCCAACGATATTGCGAGCTTGCTTGACTCTGCCAAAAACAAAATGTTGCACGATCGTGGAGGAGAGGCTTTTCGAATTATTGAACAAGAGTACCTCGCTTTGAAACGCGATGTGGATCAGTTGAACGATACCCTCACCAAATTAGGTGAAATGGGTGTGATAGGAAGTTCCGCTGGTGTTGCCGCTTTGTATGAAGGTCAAGCCAATGCTATTCAGGCACGCAATGAAACAGCGGTACGTAAACTCGATGAACAAATTACCTTGAACAAAAAATATGGTGCTGCTTATTCATCCTTTTTGGAACAACGCGAGTTAAAGAACATGCGTTTGGATGAAATGGAGGGAACTTATTTGCAAGCCAAGACCGATGCTTTTGGAGTGATTTCGCATCATTTCGAATCGGAACCTGCAGCGCCTGCAGAAAAGAAAGCTTATCCCATCCGTTGGTTGATTGTGTTTATTTCTACGGTGTCTGCATTCTTTTTCATGATTTTCTTCATCATTGCTTTGGAGAAACTTAAAGAAATCAGAGCTGAAGCTGCCAAACGCAAACTTGCGTGAGTATTGCACTAAGAAATACCTTGTTTTTTGTGGTGTCCTTTATCTTTATAGGGACTCACTTGTACTTTACTTACCAGGGTATTCCTTACCTGTCTGCACTTCCATTTTTTCTTTTGGTTGCTATGCTGGCTTTATACCGACTGGATATCATCCTTGCATTGGTAGTAGCGCTTACACCTTTGTCCATTAACATCAACGAGTTTGACATCATCGATTTCGGTTTGTTCATTCCAACCGAGCCTTTGTTGTTTGGTGTGATGTTGCTCTTTTTGTCGCGACAAATCCTCGATGGCGGTTACGATACGCGATTGCTTTTGCATCCTGTTTCTTTGATAATTTTTTTGCAACTCATCTGGATGTTTGTATCAGCCATGACCAGCGAAGATATTTTGGTTTCGATGAAGTATTTGCTCGCGCGTTTGTGGTTTGTGATACCTGTTTTCATTTTTGGTATGACGCTTTTAGGAAATGCAAAAAACATCAAGCTCATGATGTGGTTGTATTTATTGCCGCTCATTGTGGTTGTGTTGTATACCTTGGTCAATCATGCCATGCATGGTTTCGAAGAAAAACCCGCCCACTGGGTGATGTCGCCATTTTACAAAGACCACACTTCTTATGGTGCTTTGGTTGCCATGTACATTCCGGTTGCCATTGGATTTTATTTCAATAAAAGTTTTAGTCCATTGTTGCGGACAGTCATCTTCTTCTTGGCGATGATTTTATTGATTGGAGTGGTGTTCAGTTATACCCGTGCTGCATGGTTGAGTCTAATTGCTGCATTGGGTCTGTATTTCGTGCTGTTGTTTCGCATTCGTTTTTCAACGATTGTTGTGGGAATGTCGCTTGGATTGTTTTTGTTTTTCGCTTTCTACGATCAAATCATGATGGATTTGGAGCGCAACAAAGTAGAATCTTCAGACTCTATCGCCGAACATGCAACTTCCATTTCCAATATTTCTTCGGATGCATCAAACCTCGAACGCATCAACCGTTGGAATTGCGCGCTTCGCATGTGGCAGGAACGACCTATATTCGGATGGGGTCCGGGGACTTATCAATTTTATTACGCCTCCTTTCAACATTCATCGGAACTCACTATTATATCTACCAATTTTGGAGATGGCGGAAATGCACATAGCGAATACCTCGGTCCACTTGCCGAACAAGGTGTAGCAGGAATGCTGCTTATGGTTGCGCTTGTGTTTGGCGTTTTGTTGACAGGGATTAATTTGTATCAAAGACTTCCCGCCGGAGAAATGCGTCTTTTGGTAACCATCATGTTGCTTGGATTAACCACCTATTTCTTGCATGGAGTGCTCAACAATTATTTGGATACAGATAAAGCTTCTATTCCTGTTTGGGGCTTCATTGCGGGTATTGTGGCCATCGATATGAAACGCAGAAATGGGGAGTTGGTTGAGGAAGTTCTCAATTAAATCGAATGCTCAGTAAGGCCGTATCATCCATGAAGTCGCTTTTACCGCGGTAGATGTCAACGTCTTTGTAGATTTCTTCATTGATAAACGAAACCTTGTTGAGGTGATGGAAGCGCTGGATGGTTGAAGATAGTCGCTCCATGGAATATGCTTCTTCCTGGTCGTTTTCAATTTCCACGAGTCCGTCGGTATAACACACTATCAGACTTTTTGGCGAAACAAAAATTTCGAGTTCCTCGGTTGGAGGTAAATCGTCTACCATGCCTAATCCAACTGTTCCTGCTGCCAAATAACGGACTTCCTTACCATTGGTAAGAATGGGCGGATTGTGTCCGGCGTTGATGTACCTGAGTTT
>JBIKKU010000419.1:0-2694 GCA_044360245.1 Flavobacteriales bacterium
TCCACTTGAAATTCATTCAGTAGTTTATTGTCGGGCATCAGGCGAATGGTGTCCATGCGCATATCGGCAAACAAGCGAATGGAATCGCGCGAAAAATTTCGGTAACCCACAAAAGAAACAGTCATGCGGTATCCGCCTTTGCGTGCATTCAGTTCAAAGCTTCCGTCCACATTGGTGGTTGTGCCGGGCTTATAAGTAGTATCGCGTTTGTGTTGAATCACCACCGAGGCACCCGGAAGTGGTTCTTTACTGGATGCATCCACCACAACTCCGCGAATGGTATATTCTTCCTGAGCCGAAGCGGAAAATCCAAAAAATAAAAATGTGCTTATTGCAATTGCGTATTGAAAAAGTTTCTTCATGATCGGTGGTTTCTTCCATTGCATACCATTCCTTAGACAGCAAGCAGTGGTTCAGGTTAACTGAATGCCGTAAAAATAGGCTTTTTGTGAAGAGTGCGGAATGCGCGTGGCTGAATGGTCGACATGGGGTATGAGTGGCAAGCGAAATATTCACGTTCTTTGCATTATGGTCAAACCCAAGAAACACCTCGGTCAGCATTTTTTACACGACCAGAACATCGCACGCAAAATAGCCGATTCCCTCACGGGTTTTGGCGATTACAAGCAGGTTTTGGAAGTTGGACCGGGAACGGGTGCGCTAACGCGTTTTTTGTTGGAGCATGAGGAATTCGTGACTTCCGTGGCCGAAGTGGATTCGGAATCGGTTGAATACCTCAAGGAACATTTTAAAGCGCTGGAGGGACGCATTTTCGAAAAAGATTTTTTGCGCATGGATTTGGATGTGTTTTGTGATGGACCATTGGCCATTGCGGGAAATTTTCCATACAACATTTCCAGTCAGATTGTCTTTCACATGCTCGATCACCGCGAGAAAGTCACCGAAATGGTAGGCATGTTTCAAAAAGAAATGGCCGAACGGATTGCAGAAAAACCGGGGACAAAAACCTATGGAATTATCTCTGTATTGACACAAGCATTTTACCGTGTGGAATATTTATTCACGGTACACGAAAACGTTTTCATTCCTCCTCCTAAAGTAAAGAGTGCAGTGATTCGTTTGCAGCGCAATGAAGTGAAGGATCTTGGCGTGGATGAAAAATTATTTATCCGCGTGGTGAAAGCGGCATTCAACCAGCGTCGCAAAACCATTCGCAATTCGGTAAAACAGCTCAATCCCGAAAAACGCGAACACGCCCTGCTGGATAAGCGTCCGGAACAGTTGAGCGTCGCCGAATTCGTGGAGCTCACGCGCTTATTGGCATAATTCCCTACCTTTGCACCTGATTTTTCAGGCATGCAATTTCAACTCACCAAAGAAACCCTTGACCTGCTGCACGATGCAGTGGAGAGTGGCAATGACGGATTGATCCTTTCCGTTATCGGTGAATTGCATGGAGTGGACATTGCCGAAATCATCAATCAGATCGATTCCGATTCGGGAAAGTACATTTTCAAGCTTCTCAACAACGAACAGGCAGCCGATACGCTTTTGGAATTGGATGAGGACGTGCGCGAAAATTTATTGGAATCGCTCACCACCAAAGAGATTGCGGCACACATCGAGGAGATGGATTCGGACGACGCGACGGATGTGATGCAGGAATTGCCCGAAGAAAAACAGCGGGAAGTTATTTCGCAGATTGAGGATAAGGAACAAGTCAGCGACATCGAAGCACTCCTTCATTACGAAGAAGGTACAGCGGGTGCATTGATGGCGCGGGAGTTTGTAAAAGCCAATGCCTCATGGCCGGTTGACCGCTGCATCGTGGAATTGCGTCGACAAGCACAAGAAGTGGAGCATGTGTATACGATTTATGTGGTGGACGACCATGAAAAATTAATGGGTTTGTTATCGCTAAAAGCCTTGCTGGTAGCCAATTCCAAGCAGTCCATTCAAGAATTGTATTCCTCCAATATCAAATACATCAATGCCAATACCTCGAGCGAAGAAGCTGCGCGTATGATGGAAAAATACGACTTGGTGGTGCTTCCTGTGGTAGATGATCATGGCGTTTTGTTGGGTCGCATTACCATCGACGATGTGGTGGATGTGATCAAAGAAGAAGCCGAACGCGATTACCAATTGGCATCGGGTCTTTCTGAGAAAGTTGAATCTTCGGATACGGTTTGGGTAATTTCCCGTGCACGTTTGCCTTGGTTGCTCATTGCCATGATTGGCGGAATCCTGGGTAGTTTGGTGATTTCCGGATACGAAGGTCGCATCGACGTGCATCCCGAAATGGCCATTTTCATTCCCTTGATTGCAGCCATGGGTGGTAATGTGGGCATTCAGTCTTCAGCTATCGTCGTGCAGGGATTGGCCAGTGATGGTGAAATATTTCACCGCATGGTACCGCGATTGTTGAAGGAATTGTTTGTGGGATTGGTGAATGGAATCGTTTGTTCTTCGCTCATTTTAGGATACAATATTGTGGTGAATGATTCACTCAATCTCAGTCTCACCATCAGTATCGCCTTGTTGATTGTGATTTGTTTTGCAGCGGTGTTTGGGACATTCGTTCCGCTTGTGTTGCACAAATACAAAATCGATCCGGCATTGGCTACCGGTCCGTTTATCACCACCACCAATGACATCCTTGGCATCATCATCTACTTCCTGGTGGCTTCGATGCTCTATTATTAAAGACGCTTTCCTCTATTAAGCGTTGAC
>JBIKKU010000420.1:0-2678 GCA_044360245.1 Flavobacteriales bacterium
AAATGGAGGAATGGGTTGTTCAGGATTGATCAGTGTCTCGAACTTATCAATCAAACGCGCACCATCGGTAAGGAAAACAGCAATCTCGGTTATTTTGGATTGTTGCGGACTTCCTCCCGTGGTTTCAATATCTACAACTGCGTACAATAAAAATGCTGAAAATTAAATGGCGCGAAGGTCGGCTGCAAACTTGGCAATCAATCGCATTTCTTTTTCTTCACCGCCCGGAAAAGCAGTTGCTACTTCTTGAAGAATCTCAAGGAATGTCCATTTCATACCGGGTGTAAGTTTATCCTTTCCTGTTTTGATGGCATCCATACCCCATTGGTAAGCTGTTTCAAAATCGGGTTTATCCTTGGCTACAATCTGAAAAATGATGTCCGCAAGATCATAATCCGCATCCGATTTTTTGATACCCTCGGAAAGAATGGTATGCAAACGATCACTTTCTTCCCGTTGCACTTTTCCGTCGATACCGGCAACGGCATAGGCAATCAAGCCTAATCCATAATACAAATGCTGTCTGGCGTCCATACGCTTTTTTTAGAAAGGTAGCATTTTTTTACTTTCGGGAAAAATCAGACATGTTCATCCGCATTGTTAAACTCACCATAGCACCTGCTTCCGTTCCCGCTTTTCATGCTTTGTTCGAGAAGTACAAATCACAAATCAGAAACCAGGAAGGGTGTCGTGGACTGCGATTGCTGATTGACAAAAACGACCCCAGAATACACTTCACGTATTCGCATTGGGAGAAAGAAGAGGACCTCGAGCGTTACCGGAATTCAGCCTTGTTTGCGGAAGTCTGGGGAACTACGAAAACCTTCTTTGAAGAAAAAGCACAGGCCTGGAGTGTAGATGAACACACTGTTTTGCCCTAATCCGTTTTATTTTTTGTCTCTGGTTACCATACGCGCCGTATGTCGACTCAATTGGGTAACTAAAATTTCTTTTCCTTCCGAAAGCATGTCGATGGTTTTCTGATCGTAATGGCGAATCGTAACCAACTCGGTGTTTTCGTTGTATTTCACTTTGTAATTCTCCTGCAATCGGCGAATCAATTCCGGAATTTTGTCTTCGTTGTTATCCACCGAAACTGAAAAACTTAATGCCGAATTCTGCATCAGGTTGACACGAACACCAAGTGCGGCAAACACATCAAAAATATCGCGCAAATTTTGTTCAACAATAAAAGAAAAATCGCGCGGAATGATGGAAATCAAAATCTGGTTCGACTTAAAAATAAACGATGGAACCAGATGGTCGAAATCTTCATTCGCCTGAATGACCGTGCCCGGTTCTCCCGGAGCGAGAAAAGATTTCACATACAGCGGAATGCCTTTGTTCTGAAGCGGTTTGATGGTTTTAGGGTGAATGACACTTGCCCCGTAATAACTCAACTCAATGGCTTCGCGAAAAGAAATTTTATCAAATTTCACAGCATCTGCATACCTGCGTGGATCGGCATTCATTACACCCGCAACATCTTTCCAAATGGTAACATCTTTTGCATCCAGCAAATAAGCAAGAATAGCAGCGGTATAATCGGATCCTTCGCGACCTAATGTGGTGGTAAGTTCAATACTTGTACTTCCAATAAAACCTTGAGTAAGTGCCACCCGAGCACCAACAGCACCGATATAAAACGGAATAAGATTGGCATTCACCAAACGCTGAGAAGCTTCCCAATCCACGCGTCCCTCACGAAAGGTACTATCCGTGCGAATCAATTGTCGCGCATCGAACCATTGGTTATCGACTCCTTGTTCTTTTAAAAAATGAGATACGATCACCGAAGAAAGCACTTCTCCTTGAGACACAATTTGATCGTACACCAAATCGTAATTCGCCGAAGCCGTAACTTCAAAGCGTTTGGAAATATCCGAAAACACTTTCTCCACTGCTGCATAAACAGGATGATTGCGACGGGCTTCAAACAATTCGTCCATTTCAGACAAATGGTATTCATGAATCTGCTTCATGATTGCCGCTTTATCTCCTTTTCCTTTTGCATAAGCACGAGTAAGGTCTTCGAGGGCATTGGTGGTTTTCCCCATCGCCGAAACCACTACGGCAATATTTTCATTGGGAAACAATTTCAGAATAGCAGCAACATTGCGAATTCCCTTCGCATCACGCACACTGGCACCTCCAAACTTAAATACTTTCATGACCTGATAAATGATTGTTTCTTTTTACATTCTTCCGCCAGTTCCTTCAATTGCCGGGTAACCAGCTTACCGTTGATCCATTCCGGATCGAGCATTGCATTGTATTTGCGATAAAAATGAATTGCCGGTTCATTCCATTCCAGCACCTGCCATTCCATGCGACGCACACCATCTTCCTCCGCCTGCATGATCACTTGTTCGAACAAGCGCGATCCGATTCCTTTTCCTCTGAGGGCCTCTGTAACTATAATATCTTCAAGAAAAACACACTTCCCTTTCCAGGTCGAATACTTGTAATACCAAATCGCAATGCCTTCAATGCGACCATTGTATTCTGCCACCAACAAGTGAAAAACAGGATTTTCGGAAAATCCATCGCGTATCATTTCTTCCACGGTATTCTCCACTTCCAAGGGAGCCTTTTCGTAGGCAGCCAATTCCCGGATCAATTCCAGTGTTCGCGGCAAATCTTCAACGGTACCTTTGCGGATAAGCGTTTCCATGGCC
>JBIKKU010000422.1:0-2648 GCA_044360245.1 Flavobacteriales bacterium
AATTGAGAAAATGGCTGACGGTAAATGACATTCATTCCCCAACTTAAATGCAGGTTGATGGTGTAATTAAATCCAACACCGGCATGAAGTCCTAAATTGGCCTTGTTGAAGGAATTGGTTGCATTGTAAATCTCGGTTGTTCCATTGTAGGCATTGCGTTCTCCATCAGCTTTGCGAAGGAAAGAATAGGTAAAACCGAATGTTCCAATAACATCCAATTTTGAATTGGTGATGAGGAACATGGCGCTAACCGGAATTTCAGTGTATTTGGCAGAAATGGTATTCAAAGGAACGTAATCGGTTCCGCAGGTTAGACATTTGTCTTCGCGCAAAAAAGATTTTACGGAATGCTGCACACCAACATTGATAAACAAACGTTCGTTCTTGGTGCCTTTGATGAATTCTACACCGCCGGTATAAGAAAAATGCGGATTGTAGGTGTAGTCTGTATTGCCTGCAGGAGCTTTGTCTTTCCAAAAATACATGTCGGGCCCCCAATAGGCTCCGATGTAGGAATTTTCAAAAAAGCTGTTTTTTTTCTTTTTGTCGTCCTGAGCAGAGACAAGAATCGGCAAGGCCAGGATGGCAACAAGGAGGATGTGTTTCATGAGAGGTGCTACGTCTACTGGTTGAGAATCTGAAAATAGAACAAAAGGACGACAATTGAAAAAAACAATTTGTGAAAAAAACTCACGGACTATTGTTAATTCATAAACAACTGAAAGACAATAGCTTAATAAGCAAAAATAATTCACCCAAAATGGGAAAATTCATTTTTCGGAATTCAATCCGGTGAAATGCGGTGAGGGTCGTTGTTGTTTTCTTCAATTTCATCTTTCACCACTTCCATGCGCTTGGCAATCATGGCAGCTTCGAAATGACCGTTGGAACGCAACCATTGAAATGATTCTTCATTTCCATCTGCGGCCAATCCCATATGAAGGAGAATAATAAAATCATGTTTGGTTAACCATTCAATGGCACGTTGGTTTCGCTCGCAGGCGTTGATCATCGCCATTAAATGAGGAAAACCTTTGTCCATTAACCACTGGCGTGCATCTTCTTTATTACGAAGTGCGAAAGTGAAAATGCCCAGTTCGGGATAACCATTGGAGATTAACCAATCGCGGATTTTCCCATTGCCACCTATGGCTTCGGCCCAGGCAAGGAGAATTTTGGGCGGGTATTCCAAATTCTTTACATCCATTTTTTTCGCTTTAAAATGATCAGCAAGGTGATGGTCACAACAATCATGATTCCCCATACCATGCCGTATCCATACTGCCATTCCAACTCAGGCATGAATTTGAAATTCATTCCGTAAACACCGACAATAAACGTAAGAGGGATGAAAATGGTTGAGATAATCGTTAATACTTTCATCACTTTGTTTAAGCGATTGCTTTGTGCGCTTAGGTGGACTTCCATAAGCGAGTTCAGCATCTCCCTATATATTTCAAGTGATTCCGAAATTTGAATGGTATGGTCGTAAACGTCTTTTAAAAAGACAATGGTTTTGTCGTGAATCAATTCGGAAGAACCGGTCATGAGACTCCCCATCGCATCGCGAATCGGCAAAATGTTTTTACGCAAAAACATCAATTCCTTTTTCAGGTTCTGAATCTCGCGCATGCCATCGATATCCTTATCGCGTAAAATATCACTCTCCAAGCGTTCAATCTTTTTTTCAATTTCTTCGAGTACGATGAAATAATGATCGACAATAATATCGGCTAAAGCGTAGGCTAAATAATCAGCACCACTCTTTCGGATTCTACCCTTGGAATTGCGAATGCGCTCGCGGATGGGATCAAAAACATCTCCCGGAGTTTCCTGAAATGAAAGCACCCAGGAATTGCCCAAAACAAAACTCACCTGCTCCGACTCCACCTTTTGTTCCTGATGATTGTAAGAAAGCATTTTTAAGGTGAAATGCACATAATCATCGAAGTCCTCGATTTTGGGACGGTGAAAAGGATTCATCAGATCTTCAAGCAACAAAGGATGCAATTGAAATTGTTCACCAATTTTTTGCATCAATTCACCATCGTGTACACCATCAATGTTGATCCATGAAGTATGTTGACTTTCTCTACAAACAACTAATTCACAGGGATCCAGCACATCGAATTCGCGTACTTCAAATTCATTGTAATCCAACACACGCAATTCAATCACATCGTGACGGATTCTTCCCATGTGGATCAATGATCCGGAAGGAAGTCCAAGTTTTGCTTTGCGGTCGGTCATGGCAATGATGGGAAAGGTAGTGAATTAAATCACTCCCTGTTTTTGAGGTAAACCGTATGTGTAGCGTAAGGGAATTCAATGCCTTCTGCACGGAAACGGTCGAATACCGCCTTGTTCAAATCCGTCTGCAAATCCCAGCTTTCGTCGAAATTACGAGCCCAGGTGTAGGCGCGAAGACGAATACCATTGTCGTTGAATTCCACAATGCGGACTTGCACATCGGGTTCTCCTTTTAAAATTTCCTGAGGACTTCGACCATCCAAAAAATAAGGATGCTTGCGCACTTCTTCCTGCAAAATTTCGATGGCACGATCGAGGTTGGAATCGTAACTGATTACAAAATGACAATGCCTGCGCACACGTTCATCCACAATATCGCTATTGGTAATTACCTCAGC
>JBIKKU010000083.1:0-9900 GCA_044360245.1 Flavobacteriales bacterium
TATCGTTAGTGAATTGAAAAGTGATATGTTGCGGGTATTGCGATGAATTGTCGGTTACGACAACCTCTCTTTTGCGGAATTTTTCGCTGACCTGTTGAACAGGTTGAATGACTCTGATTTGTCCTTTTAAATTGTACATATGATTCGGGTTAGTTGTTGAAGCTTAATAATGTCATCCACGCTTCATTTACTTTACCTTGATTGAGTAAAGCGGCAGCGTGAAGGTGGAGCTGTTGTTCCAATTCTTTTGCATTGTCTTGATGCTTCAGGAAAATATCACTGAGTTCAAGTAATTTATATTCGTTCACTTCTGTTTCGTCAGGCAGTTTTTCAACGTTGCCCAATTGACCGAGATGATTTCCGGTAAGGATGTTTGATGTTCGGATGTCTTTTGGTAAGGCATCAACACCAATTCCTAATGTGGTTAGCGGTTTTTCGATTTCAAATAAAGCATCACCATAAGCACGACAATACCAATTGCCCCCCATGCGCGCAACTAGATCTATTTTACGTTGGTCGATGCTTCCTCTTTCATCCAAAATCGATTCCTGAATGTGAATCAAAACAACTTCGCAGATGATGAGGTTTCCCGCTCCACCTTGGTCGCCCAATTCAATTACCTCCTTGACTTTACACTCCAATTGAACAGGTGATTCTTTAACCCTAAACGGGCGAATCAACTCCGATTTTTCTTTGGTAAAACCAGCCTTTGTGAATTCATCAACCCCCTTCGGGTATTCGGAACTTGCAAGAGACATTTGGTGAACCATGCTATAATTGACAATGTTGATGACCACTTCAGGGACTTCTTTAACATTGTCATAGGTGTGTTTCGTGGTATTGGTTCTGCCGCTTCGTGCCGGAGAGAAAACAGCAATTGGCGGGTTTGCGCTGAAGACATTGAAAAAACTAAAGGGTGCAAGGTTAGGATTCCCTTCTTTATCTATGGTAGAGGCAAACGCAATAGGACGCGGTCCAACCGCCCCCAATAGATATGAGTGAAGTTTGGGAACCGGTATTTCTTTGGGATCAACGCGCAACATGTGGCATGTTTTTGTTTTCAGGACCCAAATTTAACCAAATTAGGCCCTTGGCATTTTCCTATTTTTCCACATTATTCAGCTTCGGAGGAAGCTGGAGTATTATGGATTCCATTGCCCCTAGTGCTTCGGACTTTCCGTAATCGCTTCTCTTGTCGAAATTTTTTGTTTCTTTGTGCCGTCTTAGAGCATCGTTCTGAGAATTTTACGATTACGGGCGTGGCGAAACTGTCCCGAAAGCAAGCTCAGAGAAACTCTTCGCTTTCATCGGGATCCACGAAGTTCTAAACCTCGACTGTTGTCTCGGTAAGAACTTTCGGGAGTCGACGCACTTTTTTTTGTTCTTTTGTATATTATTTATTGCGGGCGTGGCGAAACTGTCCCGAAAGAAAGCTCAGAAAAAATCTTCGCTTTCATCGGGATCCACGAAGTTCTAAACCTCGACTGTTGTCTCGGCAAGAACTTTCGGGAGTCGACGCACGTTTTTTTTGTTCTTTTGTATATTATTTATTGCGGGCGTGGCGAAACTGGTAGACGCACTAGACTTAGGATCTAGCGCTGCAAGGCATGTGGGTTCGAGTCCCTCCGCCCGCACAACAAATAAACCGACCTTGTGTCGGTTTTTTTGTTTGCAGGAGGGACGAGAAGTTTATCCCGAAGGAACGCAGTGGAATTCGGTAGCCCGCACAACGAATGACCGGCCTTGTGTCGGTTTTTTTGTTTGAAGAAAAAGGAGAGATATTTCAATTTGTTAAACATGCAATTGGCATTTCTGCTTTAAAATGCAGGGATGATTTTTTTGATAAGCATCGGATTTTTTCGGTTTGCAAATTCAAATTTGTCGTTCACAAATTCTGTTCTTACTGAACTATCGATTTGCAATATGTTTGGAGTAAATCTGAAATTCATGAAAAAACAGTTACTCCCTTTTTTCTCTGCGGTACTTCTTTCAGTATCCGCATACGCCCAAATGCCTGTAAATGGTTTGGTTTCGAATTACCAATTCACCGGTTCGTTGAGTGCCGATAGTGAGGGATCAAATACTTTATCGACCAACGGGATGCCTTTACTTTCTGTTGGATATCAAAATGTTACTCAAACAGGAGTTGCTTTTAATTCAGATGGAATTCTTGGATCAACTTCTTCGGATTTTCAGTTGTCGTCCTTTTCTTTTTCATGTTGGGTAAATGTTACCGGTGCGAATTATTATCAGACCTTTGGCAATGTGCGTTTGAATACAGCAACATTTCCATACAATTCGTTTATCCTTGTTTCCGGAACCTATGTAAATAATCAATTGACATTTTTTTACAATACAGATGCACATTTATCCAGCGGTAGTGCCGTGACCGATTTATCCATTCAAGATCCTGCTAGCATGTCTTATTCTACTTGGTATTTCGTTTCTGTTACGGTGAATTTCGACGCAACAAACAACCAAAGCGAAATCATTTTGTATAAAGATGGAGCAGTTGTAAATTCTATCATTACTCCCGGACAACTTGTTTACAATGGAAGTCCTTTCACACTTGGGAATATTAACGGAGCAACGAATACCAACAATGGTCTTATCGGATATCTCGATGAGGTTACCTTTTATAACCGTGTATTAACACAAGGTGAGGTATGTGAGTTGTATAATTATTATCAGGGAACATCATGCGGAATTTCTGTAATGGCACCGAGCAATTTGACTGCAAGTGCTGTTGGACAACAAGTCACCTTAAACTGGACCGATAACTCAAACAACGAAACTTTTTTCAGAGTTTTAACCAGCACAGATGGTGTGAATTTTTCGAATGTATTGGGTGATGTTACTTCAAACACAACAACCTATTCATACTCTGCTGCAGCAGGAACGCATTATTACAAAGTTTATGCTTACAGCAATGCTGATAATTCAGATTCTACAAATACTGCTTCTGTAACAGTTTCAGCTCCTAATGGAATAGACGAATCTGAGAGTGTTTCGCTTGGTGTTTATCCTAATCCGGCAAATACTTTCATCAACATTTCAACATCTGCGTTCGGTCAGGCTATGGTCTTGAATAGTCTTGGTCAGACAGTGAAAGTTTTGAATTTAAATTCTGCTTTGAATACAATCGATATTAGCGATTTAGAAACCGGTCTGTATTACCTTAAGTTGGATTCCAAAGTGATGAAGTTTGTAAAAGAGTAAACAAACAATTTTTAAAGTGGCCGGAAATGCGAAACATTTCCGGCTTTTTTTTGCCTAGAGATAAAATCAATTTGCAATTATTGATGGTGCACCAAGCATGGAAATTAGTTTTATACCTTACCCTTTTTTGTCTTCAACAAATACCAGATGAGCCATTGAAGCACCCATAAAGCGAACAATAGTTGTCCACATGCCTGACCGAATTTGAACGAATCAATACCGGGTTTTACGGCAACCATTACTGCACCGAAAACAATAACAAGGAGGAGTAACAGGCCGGAGATCAAAATCATTTTTTTTACACTCATAACAGAAGTTTTGGTCAATTTAAGGAACTTGCAGGAACAGTAAATAGGTTTATATTTGTCTATACAAGAATCATTATGAAAAAAGCAATTGTCCTTTCCACTTTAATTTTTGCCATTGCCTGTGGAACTTCCAAAGTTGCCACCGAAACAGCTTCCCCGGCAGGGATGACCCAAGCCGATGCCGATCGTGCTGCCGCAAAATTTCCCGGAACTAATTTGGCAGATCTTGAAAAAGGGAAAACAACCTATGAAGCCAATTGCGGAAAATGTCATAAACTTCACGCACCTGCTTCAAGAAATGAAGAAGCTTGGAGAAAGATTGTACCTCCAATGGCAAAAAAATCTAAGCTTGACGCTGCTTCTGAAGATCTTGTTTTGCGTTACGTGGTAACGATGTCGACGAAATAATCGCAGAATTAATTTTTCTTTTCTTCTGCTTGATTGATGATGCGGAATCCGGTTTCGTCAAAACGTTTTTCGGATTTAAGATTTCCGTCTTCGCTGTATTCCTGAATAGAAATCATTTTTTTGTCGATGATTTCTCCTTTTGAATTCCAAATGGCGCTGTATCTGGAAATCGTCTTTACGTTTTTGGCGTCGTAATATTCTTTGGTCATTACTTTAATCAGATTGCCATCAGCCGATTTACCCGCAATGGTGCGCTCTTCGGATAAATTACCCAAATGATTGAAGTATTGGTGTACGCCAATTGGACTTCCTTTACTGAAAGAACCTTTGGAACGTACAAGGCCGTTTTCGTGCCAGGTGGTCATTTCACCGTCAAGTAATGTTTGACCATTATTTTGGATATAGTTGCGAACCGCAGCTATTTTTCCGGTGATATAATATTCCTCTTCTTTTTTGAGGTTTCCGTTTTCGTAATACGAGAGAACTTCACGGTCGTTTAATACATTAAGTTGTTGAGCGTTAAGTTTCTTCTTTTTCAAAATGGAAAACCAAACTACTTTGGTATTGGATGTGCAAATGCCTGTAAACGGTTTGCCTGTTTTAGGATCATTTACGGTTTGTTCGCTTTTATTCAGACTTGCGCAATCGCACGTTGGAGTACTTTCGATGGTGGTGGCTGCAAGGCTTATCATGATAGCGCCTGCAAGGAGGATTCGGCCGTATTTCATGGGAATAATTGCTGTTTGGGAACGTCAAAATACAAAAATGGACTTCTTAACGCTTTAAAAATCGCTTAAACACCTAAAACACTGCCTCAAATACCCATTTACGGGGGCTAAAGCCAAAAGGCAGATTTCGGTCTAATCCAATGGAATTGCTATCTTTGCAGCCCCGAATCCAAAAACGGGACCATTTTTTAGTTTAGAACCTATGAATATTCAACACGAAAAAACCGATGCGCTGAATGGCGTAATCCGCGTGAAACTGAGTCCGGATGATTTCCGTCCGAAGTACGAAGCTGCTTTGAAAAATTACGCAAAACGCGCAAATATTAAGGGATTCCGTCCCGGACATGTGCCTATGCCCATGGTCAAAAAACTCTATGGTAAAGCACTGCTTGCCGAAGAGGTGAACCGTTTACTGAACGATTCTCTTTACCAATACATTACCGATAATCATCTTGAAATTCTTGGTAATCCGCTTCCTAAGGATAATGAAACTCCTCAGGATTTATCGGAAGACAAGGACATGGAGTTTGCCTATGAAATCGGAATTTCACCTGCCATCGACTTGAACCTTGCCAAAGAAAAAGTGGTTTACAACAAGCTCAAGGTAGATGATGAATTGGTTTCCAAACAAATTGATGATCTTACGCGTCGTTACGGGAAGCTTGTGAATGCTGAGGTTTCCAATGAAACTGACATGCTTTTTGGTCAGTTCGAAGAACTTGAAAACGGTCAGGTGAAAGAAGGTGGTATCACCAATTCTGCTACTGTTTCCATTGAGTTCCTTCATGAAGATGAACTGAAGAAAAAACTCAGCGGCTTAAAACCCGGTGATTCTTTGGAATTGGATCCACGCAAGGTTTCACATTCTACACAAGATATGGCATCCATGCTAGGTATCGATCCATCCATGGTTCCATCTGTTGGACGCTCTTTCAAATTTACTGTTACCGAAATCAAGCGCGTTGAGCCTGCAGAACTGAATGCAGAATTGTTCGATAAACTTTTTGGTGAAGGTGTTATTACCGATGAAGTCGGTTTGCGTGCACGCGTGACTTCAGATCTCGAAAACATGTTTGCTTTTGATTCTGATCGCATTTTCATGAAAGATGTGACCAATCATTTGTTGGAGAACTTAACCATTGAACTTCCTGACGCCTTTTTGAAGCGTTGGATCATGGCCACCAATGAAAAGCCCATCGAAGAAGCTCAGTTAAATGATGAATATCCTTCTTATGCCCGCAGTCTGAAATGGCAGCTGATTGAGAATAAAATCATCAAAGACAACGATATCAAGGTTTCGCACGAAGAAGCCATGGATTATACCCGCAATTATTTGGTAAGCCAATACAACCGTTACGGATTGCCGGCTCCCGAAGAGGAACAGCTCAACCAAAGTGCAATGCGCATTTTGTCGAACAAAGAAGAGGCAAAACGTGTTTATGATGAGCTTTATAGCCGTCGTGTACTCGAAATCCTGAAAGGTGCTGTGAGTCTTGACCAAAAAGAGCACAAATACGATGATTTCGTGAAATTGGCCGGTGGCGGACACGAACATCACCACGATCACGAACATGATCACGACCACGATCATGACCATGATCACCATCACTGATTTTTTTTAACTTTAGGCGAATCAAATCGATAACCTATGTTTCCAAAAGACGAATTCCGCAAGTATGCGATAAAGCATAGAGGCATTAGCAGTCTGCATTTCGATAAATATGTAGAGGCATCAATGACCCCTTACATCATTGAAGAGCGTCAGTTAAATGTGGCGCAAATGGACGTTTTCTCGCGTCTGATGATGGACCGTATCATTTTTCTTGGTACAGGAATCAACGATCAAGTTGCCAATGTGCTTCAAGCGCAATTGTTGTTTCTTGAATCTGTTGATGCTAAAAAAGACATTCAGATTTACCTGAATTCACCCGGTGGATCGGTTTATGCCGGTCTTGGTATTTACGACACCATGCAATACATCGCTCCTGATGTAGCAACCATTTGTACTGGTATGGCAGCTTCTATGGGTGCTGTATTGTTGTGCGCCGGTGCCGATGGTAAGCGTACTGCATTAAAACATTCACGTGTAATGATTCACCAACCACTCGGTGGTGCTGAAGGTCAGGCTTCTGACATTGAAATCACGGCTCGTGAAATCCTTAAACTCAAAAAGGAGTTGTACGAAATCATTGCCAAGCATTCCAAGCAGCCTTACGAAAAAGTGTGGCAAGACAGCGATCGCGATTATTGGATGATTGCCGATGAAGCGAAAGCCTACGGAATGATTGACGAAGTACTTGAAAGAGGAAAATAAAAAATAAAAACCCTGATGCATAGTCAGGGTTTTTTTCGCACCACCTATGAAAGACCGTAACGAAGTTAAATGCTCCTTTTGCGGGAGATCGAAGCGAGAAGTGAATGTAATGATTGCCGGAATTACCGGTAATATCTGCGACCATTGTGTGCCGCAAGCAGAGCTGATCATTCGTGAAGAAACCCAGCAAAAAGCGCAAAGCAATCTTGAGCATCAGTTAAAGTTGTCCAAACCCATGGAGATTAAAACTTTCCTGGATGAATACGTCATTGGACAGGATGATGCAAAGAAAGTTTTGTCGGTAGCGGTTTACAATCATTACAAACGACTCACACAAAAGAAGATCAATAAGGATGATGATATCGAAATTGAAAAATCGAATGTCATTTTGGTCGGTGAAACAGGAACAGGAAAAACCTTGTTGGCGAAAACGATTGCGCGTTTATTGAATGTTCCTTTTTGTATTGCAGATGCAACTGTATTAACGGAGGCAGGATATGTAGGTGAAGATGTTGAAAGCATTTTATCGCGTTTGCTTCAAGCGGCCGATTACGATGTTGCTGCTGCTGAACGTGGAATTGTGTTTATTGATGAGATCGATAAGATTGCGCGTAAAAGTGACAATCCCTCCATTACCCGCGATGTGAGTGGGGAAGGAGTACAACAAGCTTTGTTGAAATTGCTCGAAGGATCAACCGTAAATGTTCCGCCTCAGGGTGGACGAAAACATCCTGAACAAAAAATGATTCAGGTGAATACACGCAATATTTTGTTTGTTTGCGGTGGTGCTTTTGATGGTATTGATAAAGTGATTGCGCGTCGTGTGAATACCCAAACCATTGGTTATTCCAATGCAGGCGACAAAGACCTCATCGACAAAGAAAATTTATTGAAATACATCAATCCGAAAGACCTAAAATCGTTTGGTTTGATTCCCGAATTGATTGGGCGTTTTCCGGTATTGACCTACCTCGATCCATTGAATGCCGAAACTTTGCGTCGTATTCTTACAGAGCCTAAAAACTCACTGATCAAACAATACGTGAAATTGTTTGATATGGATGGTGTGCGATTATCCATCGAAAAAGATGTTATCGATTTCATGGTGGAAAAGGCGATTGAATTTAAATTAGGAGCGCGTGGTTTACGTTCGATTTGCGAAGCAATTCTGAATGATGCCATGTTTGAAATTCCTTCCGATACCAAGGTGAAAGAATTGCGCATCAATTTAAAATACGCTCAGGAAAAATTCGCCAAAGCACGAATTACACAACTGAAAGTAGCCTGATTATTTTATCGCCGCAATCTTTTTTCCGAGGATGAGTAGGTCCACATAGTGGTCTTGCATAAATCCTATTTCCGGAAGTGTCCCCCATGTTTCAAATCCTTCATTTCGAAAGATTTTCAGGCTGGGTTTGTTGTGTCCGAAAATAAATCCAAGTAGGTTTTCGATGTTCAATTCAGGTGCAATTTCTATTGCTTTTTGCAACAAAAATGTTCCCAGTTTTTTGCCTTGGTGCTGCGGATGAATATAGATTCCAATTTCTGCGGTGATGGAATAGGCAGGTCGACCGTAAAAGGATTTAAAACTTAACCATGCAGCGATTGCTCCGTTCATTTCCAGCACCAACAAAGGGCGATGAAAGGGTTGGTGTGCATTAAACCATTCCATTCTCGATTCAACACTAACTGCTGTGGTGTCTGCCGTGGCTAGTCCGCCGGGTATGCTCAGGTTGTAAATCTCCACAATGTCAGGAAGGTCGTCGATGGTGGCGAGTCTCAACTTGTAATCCGGATGTTGAAAATTCAATTGCATGCGTTCAAAAGTAGCAAAGAATAAGAACTGAAATGATTCGGGCATGGGCTATTTTCGTAAGAGGATTCATCTTATGAAACAATACCACGATTTACTTGAGCACATTCTGAAAAATGGTGTGGAAAAATCGGACCGCACAGGTACCGGAACCATCAGCACGTTTGGATACCAAATGCGTTTTGATTTGAGTGAAGGGTTTCCGGTGTTGACGACTAAAAAACTACATCTTCGTTCCATCATTCATGAATTGCTTTGGTTTTTGAAAGGTGAATCAAACATCCGTTACCTTAAAGAAAACGGTGTAAGCATTTGGGATGAATGGGCTGATGAAAACGGTGAGCTTGGACCTGTTTACGGTGTGCAATGGCGTTCCTGGCCTTCGCGTGATGGTGGTACCATCGATCAGATTCAGCAATTGGTGGAGATGATCAAAAAGAATCCCGATTCGCGTCGTTTGATTGTGAGTGCATGGAATGTTGCCGATGTCAATAAAATGGCCTTGCCTCCATGCCATTGTCTTTTTCAGTTTTATGTGGCCAACGGAAAGTTGAGCTGTCAGTTGTACCAACGTTCTGCCGATACTTTTTTAGGTGTTCCTTTTAATATTGCATCCTACGCCTTGCTTACCATGATGGTAGCTCAGGTGTGCGGATTACAGGCCGGTGAGTTTGTGCATACTTTTGGCGACGTGCATTTGTACAAAAATCATATTGAGCAAACCAAACTTCAGCTCACGCGCGATTTTCGTCCCTTACCAACCATGTGGATCAATCCGGAAGTAAAAGATTTGTTTGCATTTAAATTCGAAGATTTCGAATTGCGCAATTACGATCCGCATCCGCATATTAAAGCAGAGGTTTCTATTTAAGGATGGTTAGTTTAATTGTTGCAGTTGCCGAGAATGGTGGCATAGGGAAGAACAATGATTTGTTGTGGCATTTGCCGGCGGACATGAAATTCTTCAAAGAAACCACGAATGGTCATGCGGTGATCACAGGAAGAAAAAATTACGAATCCATTCCTGAAAAATTTCGCCCACTTCCAAACCGCACCAATATTGTTTTAACGCGCAATGCCGAATACGCTGCACCCGGTGCAATTGTTAAA
>JBIKKU010000424.1:0-2634 GCA_044360245.1 Flavobacteriales bacterium
GGGATTGTCCATCTCGGCCGGATTCAGCGCCAATATTGTGATTTTTAAAAGACTTTTTGCGAACGCCACACTTGCATGGGGACCACAACTGCAATACCGCAGAATAAGAGGAGAAGATGGGAATCCTGATTATTCCGAAACAAAACTGTCCTTTACCAGTGGAGACGCGCGTTTCTCATTCGGATACAACGGCAAGTACATTTTCATTTACAGTTGGATCATGGGCGATTATTCCATTCTGAAGTTTGAAGATTTCATCATGAACAGCCAATTGATTTCGGGTGGCGTAACACTTGGTTACCGCTTTAAATTCAAAGAAAACAAAGTCACCCGATTCATCAAGAACAACAAGTGGTATCAAATGCTCTGAGATTTGAAACTAGTCTACTTCACTGTACTTCCATTCTTTCTGTTTGCTGCGGCAGTTCATGCACAGGGAAAAGATAGTTTGTATGTGCGCTCGTTTCATAAGCGCTTATCGCTTTCACTTTTTAATCTTCAAAACGAAACACAATTAACCATACGGCAGAGTTTAACTCCCGACCCAAACAATTTTTCTCCCATCGAATACACCACCAAAGCCAATAACATTACAGGCCTGGAGTGCCATTACGACAAGCTCTCTTTCCGTCTCGGAATTAAGACCCCGATTAGCGAAAAAAATATTGAAACCAAAGGCAATACCGAATTCCTGAATTTATCGCTGCGCCTAAATGCTAAAAATTCACGCATTGATTTTTTTGCACAACGCTTTCGGGGGATGTACGACAATGATTTGGACAAATACCGCAAATCGCCTTCCGATACCACGGTTTACTTTCAGGCTCCGGATATGTTGCTAAAAGACATTCGGTTAAAGTGGTATCGCTTTTTCAATAAAAACCAGCGTTTTTCATACATGTCCGCCTTTTCGGGTTACGAACGCCAATTGAAATCGGCAGGTTCGTTTTTTCTTTTATCGAGTGTTTACTTCGTAGATCTGCGTTCGCCCGATGCATTTGTCATGAATGAAGCTGTTCCGTTTTATCCTGGTTGGAACACGGTGAATGGATTTCGTGGAATAGGTTTATCGGTTTGTCCCGGATTTTCCTACAACCTGGTGTTGTTCAAACGACTCACCTTAAACGGAATGCTCTCGTGGGGACCGGAAATTCAATACCGCAGTATTCGCCGCACTGACCTTTCGCAACGAAAAAGTTTCACTGCAGAAATGAGTACTGTAGACGGAAGATTTTCCATTGCCTACGACATGGATTTATTTTATGTAATGGGATATTACTTGTTTGATAGCACCAACTACACCACCGGTGGCATTTCCATGAACCGAAGGATTCAGGTTATTGGCGCATCGCTTGGTTACCGCTTCAAATTTGAAAACAAATTCAGCCGTTGGTTACTTGGTAATCGGCTTTACCAAAAATTATAAAAAAAATCCCCGCTTTTGGCGGGGATTTTCATTCCTTAGTCAGGATTTATTTTTTCTTTTTTCCTTTTTCTTCAACAACAGGAGCAGCAGCAATTTCAGCTACAGCAGCTTTGTGCGCTTCGCAAGTTGCAGAACATTCAGATTTTACACCATCAAGAGCAGCTTTCCAACCATCAACTTTTGCTTTAGCATCGGTGATTTTGGTTTTCCAAGCTTCGAGTTCTTTCTTGGCATCTTCTTCTTTTTTCTCTCCTTTTTCAACAGCAGCTTTGAAGTCACCCCAAGCTTTACCGTCGTTGTCCCAACCTGCTACGAAACCATCAAATTCGGTTTTCATAGAGTCGAGTTTTGCGTTGTGACCACCACAGATCGCGGCAATTGAATCACACTTAGCGATAGCTTCAGGAGTAGCGGTCGCTTTAACAGAATCAGCAATCGTCATGTCGATCGCTGCAAATGCTGAATCTTCAGCAGCAAGGGTTTTTCCGAATTCTTTAGCAATTGAATCGGTTGCTTTCCAATCGGCTTCAAAAGCAGCAAGTTCTTTTTTGAACTCTTCAGAAACTCCACCGCCACCGCAGGAAGCAAGCAGGATAGTACCTGCTACAAATGCAAAAATTGTTTTTTTCATGGTTCTTAGTTTTTTTAGGGTGCGCAAATTTATTTTTTCTTTTCAATCGAAATGTAATTGTGCATTTTTTTTTATTGTCAACATTTTGGCATTTAATTTGGAGTGTGCCCCAAAGTGAATACCTTTATTCTATCCAACTAAAACCCAAATCATGAAAAAAATTGTTGTTACCCTTAAAATGATGGCTCTTGCAGCTGTTTTGACCTTTGTTCTTGCCCCAAAAGCACAGGCTCAAGCCGTGGAAGAAGGAAATGTTACCATCGATCCATACTATGGATTTTTCAGCGTAGCCAAAGCGCTTTTTAAAGCAAGCGATAACCAAACCGTGCTCGAAAGCACTTTTATCGGACCTGTTGGCTTAAAAGGTGAATACATGTTCTCTGATAAAATGAGTATCGGAGCGGAGTTTAACTATACCACCATGGGATGGGAGTATGATGAAATTGACTCTACTTCCGGTACCAAATACACCTATAACCTGAAACGCAACATCATCCGTATCATGCCACGCCTCAACATCCATTTCGGTGGAAGCGAGAATTTTGATGGCTACTTCGGAATTTCTGCAGGTTATCGT
>JBIKKU010000425.1:0-2633 GCA_044360245.1 Flavobacteriales bacterium
CTGACTCTCTCTGGTCTTGTAGGTGAAAGCTGTAGAGCGTGAATCCAGAAAATAAAATACGTAGAATATCAGTAAGGAATTGATGAGGAAATCGCCAAGAGAAGGAAGGAAAAACGATGCGGCAAACAGATTCGGGCGAAACAATTCGTACTCCTGAAATGCTGCAGGAAAGCCCATTTCGAGCGACCAATACCGTAGTAATCCAACTGAAAAAACAAGAAGCAGTGTGGCGTTGAAATGACCAATGAATTTTTCAAGGTTCACACATTCCATTTTCAAAAACCAAATCAACAATATCGCGCCTAACAAAATGAGTACGGTAGTAAAATAAAGTGATGGTTCAGACAAGGAGTCTTGTTCTTCCAATAAAATGGAAAATAAAAATGATCCTTTTTGATCGAGAATATCTATTCCCTCGTCCAACGAAAAGCTCATTAAGCTTGCAGATTCAGGCAATCCGTAAATGGGATGGAAGGCATTGGAGAGGTAGCGATTGCGGTAGATGTAATCGTGACGAATGACTACGGAAGCGCAAACGGTAAAATCTTTTCCTGCTTTTTTTTGCATGAACTGAAACCAACCGTTTTTTAATTTCACTACGCCATCTTGAGGAAGCGAATCGAGTGCTTTGAAATTGTATGGAATTTGATTGTCGGTCCAGAATACCGGAACACTGTCCTTGAAAACCGTGAGTGAAATCAAATCATTTTCATGCAAGGTTTCCATGGCCATTTGCATGGAGCGGAAAAGATCTTCGTTCGGATTTTTTTCAATGCGCTGCACCAATTGCATCATCCAATCGTAACCCATGTCGTGGGTTTCTTTCATCACTTCACTTACTTTCCCGGCAATGGCGTTTTTGTCGATGTTTACAAATTGTGATCGATACAACCATGAACCTGTCCAGATCATTACCACCGAAAGGGCCAGTATCAGGTAGCGGGAAACGAGATTTTTTTTGTGGAGAAGACTCACGATTGTCGGTAATAAATTTTGCGAACGTTAAATGCTCCGCCTTGCATGAATTGTGTCATGGCGCTGCTGTTCAGGCTAAGGGAGAAAAAATTTCCGGTTTGGTCTGACTTGCGTTTGAGGTCTTTCTGACTTTCAACCAGGCTTTTTATTTCTTCATGATCGATGTATGCCATTTCCAATACTTCTTTGCCTTTTTCCATGACAAAAGAAAGTCGTGTAAGTGTCCATTTTCCTTTGCTTTCTTCTTTGCTGATCAATAGTGAATTTCCGCATGCACGTAAAATGTCTTTACCCGAAATGCGGAACATGGTGTAATGGTATTCGAGTGCGAAAAATAAAGTATCGTTTTTCCGGATAACGTTCACCGGTCTGCCATCGCGGTAAAATCCGTAGATCACCGAATCGCGCAAGTGCAAGGATTTGTTGGCGAGTACTTCCTGGCGAGTCATCATTTGCACATCAACAGTTCGGATGTAAATGGAGTCGGCACAAATGACAAATTCGTTCAGACTATCGCTTGCATTGCGAAAGGTGCCGCGAAAGTTTTCGGGAATTGATTTCAGGTTCTCTGTTTTACTCGGTTGAGCTTCGGCAAAGAAAAGGGATGGATAATCCTGCCCCATGGCCATTGAGTATTGCCCAAGTGTTATCAGCACAAAAAAAATAATTCGCTTCAGCGTCACGGGTTGTTTATTTTAGCGTTTGGGAAATCCATTAAATATATGGAAAAAAGATGGCTTTATGTGCATGCCGGTGAGCATCAGGAGGTAATGGAAAAGGGAAGGGCCCTGGCCGCACAATTGAACATACCCGAATTGTTAGGGAAAATGCTTGTGAGGCGCGGCGTCGACACCTTTGAAAAGGCCCGTGAATTCTTTCGTCCCGACCTCAATTCCCTTCACGATCCCTTCCTGATGAAGGACATGGATAAGGCTGTGGATCGATTGGTGCAGGCCATTGAAAACCATGAGTCGATTTTGGTGTATGGCGATTACGATGTTGATGGAACAACTGCTGTGGCATTGGTCTACCAGTTTCTGTCTTCTTTTACTTCAAACATTAGTTTTTATATTCCCGATCGTTATACCGAAGGATATGGGATTTCCTTTGCCGGGATTGATTTTGCATACGACAATGACATCGATTTAATCATTGCGCTCGATTGTGGAATCAAATCCATCGACAAAGTAAATTATGCGAAAGAAAAGGGAATTGATTTTATCATTTGCGATCACCACCGACCCGGAGATATCTTGCCGGAAGCCGCTGCCGTGCTCGATCCCAAACGTGAAGATTGTCGGTATCCTTTTGATGAATTGTGCGGATGTGGTGTCGGATTCAAATTCATGCAAGCCTTTTGCATCCGGGAAGGTATTGATTTGCAACGCTTGCTTCCATACCTGGATTTGGTGGCCATTGCCATTGCTGCAGATATCGTTCCCGTTACCGGAGAAAATCGCGTGTTGAGTTATTTCGGATTACAACGCATCAATACGCAACCATCCATGGGAATTGCGGCCATTTTGAGGGTGGCAGGAAAATCACTTCCGGTCGACGTTTCGAATTTGGTTTTCATCATTGCGCCACGCATCAATGCAGCAGGGAGAATTAAATCAGGTCGACATGCCGTTGAACTGTTGATTGCTGCTACAGAAGAA
>JBIKKU010000384.1:0-3075 GCA_044360245.1 Flavobacteriales bacterium
AGGTAGTTCCACCATCAATGGAAAACTGTGTAGCACCGGTGGCCGTGATGGTAATCGTTCCTTGACAATCGCCTTGGCACGCTTCATCCGTTGAAGCAATATTCGTGATGGAAAGTCCACCTTGAGAAGTAACACTTGGCGTAGCAGTTTCGGTACAACCCATATTATCGGTTACGGTAACAGGATAGTTACCCGTACATAATCCGTTAATAGACGGTGTGTTTCCTCCTGCCCCACCCCAGTTGTAAGAATAAGGAGCAGTTCCTCCTGCGGGAGTTACAATTGCAGTACCATCACAAGCTCCGCATGTTTCAGGAACAGAAGATGGAGCCAGCGTTAAATCTGCAGGTTGGTTCACGGCAATCGTTACGGTTCCGGTACAACCGGTTGTAGTAGTAACGGTTAAAGTAACATTGTAATTTCCACCGGCCGCATAGGTATGCGTAGGGTTTTGTGATGTAGATGTCTGACCATCTCCAAAATCCCATGCCCATTGATTGATCGTTGCACCATTCCCATTGGAGTTGTCAGTAAAGGTGATGGCTTGTCCAAAACAAACCGGACCGTTATTGCTGAATGCGGCAATTGGATTTGGATTGGCAACGACTGTAGTATCTAAGGTAATTGCACAAGCAGAGCCTGTAACAGGAGTAACAGTTACCGAATAGTTCCCTGGTGTTGAAGTTGAAATGGATTGCGTAGTTGCTCCTGTGCTCCACAAATAAGAAGCAGCTCCTGAAGGTGCATTGATGGTAATGGGCTGACCGGCACAAACAGAAGAAGCAGTCATATCAAATGCCATCGCACCGCATTCTGCATCTACATAGGCGTAACCTGCATGACCACCTTGTGAACAGTCTCCAACCGTAAATTCGACAGTAACATTTTGTCCGATATAAGGTGCAAGCGGGATGAAAACCGTTGTCCACGGCTTGTATTGCCAAATACCTGAAGTTTGCCACCCTGCTTGTCCATCACCTGCAGTTGCCTCATATTCGGCACAAGTAATAGAGTTTCCGGATTGATCATATACACGCATCCTGAAATAAGGTTGTTCCACTAATGTGTGACCACCATCTTCAAGACATACAGCATAATGCAGTGTTAGGATAGCATCCCCATTAGATACAAGAAAGGTTTGACGAATCTGGGAAGCCATGTTTCCATATCCTGTAAAATCACCAATGGCAGCAGAGCATGATCCGCCGGGATAAACCATTGGGAAACCATAAGTATCCGTACCACCATTACATATATAATGTTGATCGTTTCCTGAACCTGTACCTGTTTGCGGGGTTGGTGATGTAGTAGTGGTGAAAGAAGTCGTTGCCGTTGGGCTGTTAAAAGAATATTGTGATGCTCCTGTTACCGTTCCGGTAAACATTTCCCAATTCGAAAAATTACATGATTCAAAATCGGGGTTATTACAAGGCTGACCCGGTGCACGGTTTGAACCGGCTTCGTGATCATGGTTGTGATGGATATCTTGAGCGTGTGCATCAATTATTCCCTGAATTCTGGATGCACGAAAACCTAAGGACTGTTCATCCATAGTGCGCACCTTGTTAATCAGGGCAGTGTACTCTACATCTACTTCTGCAGAAAAAGCTAGCAAATTAAGCTGTGAACGAAAATACTTTTCAATCAGGGACTTCCTGATTTTTCCATAAGCCTTATCTGCCAATACCTGATATCTGGCATCAGTGAACAGAAAAGCATGTGTTTGTCCAAGCTCGGCTTGTAAACGTGCATTAAAATCGGCACGAGTTACATGTTGTTGTAACAAATTTTCGATGATCATCGGATCCGGACGAGAGCTTGCGTTTTGCGCAAAAACTCCGACGGAACAGAGAAAAAAAGCGATGACAGTTAAAATATTTCTCATAGACCCTTAATTGAGAATTTCAATATACAGACGTTTTATGCTTAATTGGTTGCTTCCGGGGATCCAATTCATCCCAAATTTTGCATTCAACTGCATAGGAAAATCTGACTTTTTGATCCCTACCGAACAAAAATCCCAAAGAATTTGCCCTAATCATAGAGGGGTAGCCCCTCCATTTCAGGAATATCAAGGCTTATTTGTGAAAAATACAACACGCAAGAGCAAGGATGCATCATTTCTCACAAATGCCAAAACCAAATGGGTAGAAACAAAAAAGGAGAGGTAGTTAGCCTCTCCTTTTTTGTTTCAAATATTTAATCAGAATACAGACAAAAACACTGTGCCTGTTTTTCCAACATGTTGCACTTTGAGGATATAAATTCCTTGTTCAAGGAAGGAAATGTTCAAAGTAGGTTTCATTCCGGAAACATTCCCAACAAAAACAACTTTTCCGGTCAAATCGGTGATTTCAATTGTGCTATTGGAATATGAGCCATCCAAAGTAATTACGTCGGATGCAGGATTAGGATAAACAGAAAGTTCAATCGTCGACAATTCCGCAACACCATTAAAACCGCTAACTACCACATCATTTGCATCACGAGGACAAACACGCGCTTCGGAGAATGCAAAGTTTACAGGACCGGTGATTTCATAAACATTACCAACGATAGGGTTTGGATAATCATAAATCAAATCATGGATTTTGCATGAATCAGATCCATCGTCAACCTTCCACATGCCAAATCCGGAATTGTCATCGAGGCAAGTTGCATTGGAAACAGTCACCAATACACCTTCATAATCTTCAAGGTTTACGTCTTCAGTAGAAACTCCAGCAGAAGCATACACAGTGTTTCCTGTTGAAACGCGAGAGAACCCGCTAACACTGCTTAATTGCGTCATGTTGAAATACTCAACTACGTTTGCAGACATGGTTACGCTGTCTCCGATGTTCATGGTTGCAGCATTGGTTGGATCAAAAACATGAATTCCATTCCATGCTCCGGGAGCGTCTTGGATGAAATATCCGCTTGCATAAACTGCAGACACAATACCTCCTGTGTTTACATTCGTATTGGCTAAAGGAGAATCACCATTGGCAGCTACAGTATACTGAATATCGTAAATGCTGGTAGTAGAAGGAGAAACTGCACTAATTACAGCTGAGTCAATTTGAAGATGACCAT
>JBIKKU010000171.1:0-6707 GCA_044360245.1 Flavobacteriales bacterium
GTCGATTTTACGGAAAAGATAAATTGCGCTGTACCATAGGTAGTATCGGCAATGATATTCATGGTTTGTTGTGTCCAACTAGAGGTGTTCACACTTACATAGCTAGAGTAATGATATCCGGATGTTGTCGAAACAGCGCTTGAATCAAAAATACCTACACGAATATCGCCTTTTCCCTTCACCCAGAATTTTACTTCATAGCTCTGACCATCCGAAACAGCCACAGGTTGTGTTGTGAAACGCTTGTGTGAAGCGGTTTGGTTGATCAATTGAACCGCAGAATTTCCGTAGACACTTCCTCCGGTAATCTGCAGACAAGAATCTACAGCAATATTTGTTTTTGAACCTCTCCATCCGTTTGGAGTGCTACCGGTCCAATTCTCAAAACTTGTTGCAACAACTTGCGAAAAGGCCATGCCGGCAGCGGGCAACAGAGCAAGCGTAAGTAATAATTTTTTCATTTTCAAAAGGTTTGGTATGCTTATAATTCCATGATTTTAATGTCATCAATTTCCCAGGTTTTACCTGCAGATCCTGTTCCGGTGTATTTAATGGCAACACGAACATTGGTTGTAAGGTAAGCCGATAAATCAAGGTTTCCACTATTTACCCAAGTCCAAGACCCTGCACTTAAAGCGGGAGATAATAGCGTCCAGGTTGCTGTATTTGGTGCACTTACTCCATCATAATTGGTGGAAACATATACCTCAATATTTGCACCTGTATAATTACAGGCCGTTCTGAAACTCAATTGCGGTGCCGTCGCGGCGGTAAGGTCAACCGCAGGAGAGATGTACCAAGATTCGCAGGCAATATTTGCTGAACCATTGTAATTGGATATTTTGCCGAAGTTGTCGCCACCAAAACTATCTGCTGTATAGGCTATTCCTCCAAAAGGCAATTGTTGTGTCCAGCCACCTGAAGTAATGGATAAGTCTTCGAAATTCTTATTGAGGTAAATCCCTCCGCAACGGTTGTTGGTGAGTGTTACTTCAGAAAGTTTGCGAATGTAAACCTGAACATCACCATTGTATTCTGTAATGATTCCCACCAGAGAACCGCTACCTGTTCCAATGGGTTGATTCGCGAATGAAGCATATCCGCTAGTGCGCACTAAAATGGAATTTCCTGAGCAATCTTCGAGGTAATGGTTAACCGATGATTGATTTACGGCATCAGCATAGGTCTGACCAAGCTCTCCAATAGCGAATTGCACATTATCAAAACGCACCAATTTCCCTTGCATGGTAGAGTTATATCCGGTGACAGGAATAACCAAAGGATCGATGTTGTTGCCAACACTTTGTTTCACCACGTTATTGTCTACATCCACCGAATCAATTTGGTAGGCACCATTGTATTTTCCGACACGGGTGTTCTTAAGATTGATGCGGATGTAATCGCCTTGATACAATCCTCCGGAAGCCATTAAACGAACGTTGATGGCACCTGTTGAATCCTGCACGTAAACGTTTTTGTAAATGTTTCCACTCACCTCATCCATCGTTACATAAGCATACACCGAATAATCACTGGTGAACTTATAACTCACGGCAGTGTCAATGACATTTTTGACATCTGCAACAGTCAAAATAGTTCCTTCTGCAATGGTCCGTGATGGTGGAGCATCGAATTCTTTTTTACATGAACTCAATGCCAGAGCAGAAAGCAACAAGGGAAAAAATATTTTTTTCATAGATCCTGATTTCAAATTTTAAAAGCGTAAGCTCAGCATTAAATAATAAGTTGTTCCAAGATGGTAATAGTATTTTGGCGGAAATTTAGCAATGTCGTTCGACTCATAACGCAGCTGTTCGAAGCCACCAATGCGGAAACTTTGATTGTTCAGCAGGTTACTGACATTAAGGCTTGCATTGATGAAATACTTTTTAACCTTCCAAGATTTACCGCCATACAAATCAACTGTAAATCCGGCATCGAGTTTTTCCTGATCCAGGTTATCGTTCCATTGCGGATCATCCTCAACAAAATTTGCAACGGCCTCGGCTGTGCGGCGATCAGGGTTAGGCTCTAACCATATTTCATCGAAGTAATTGAAATTGGCTCCTGCAAACCAGAATTTTTTTCCGTTGTACTTCAACCCTAACGAGGCAGCTGTTTGTGGTGTTCCGCCAACACGGTAGTTTTTAAGATACACCACACGGTCTTGTGCAAGAATTTCTGCTGAATTATCTACAGTGATGGTTGCAAGCGGACGGTCAGTGTAAACGTATTGTCCCATGGCCAAAACACCCGAAACAGTTAATCCGCCATACACATTTGCTTCGGCGCCAAATTCAATTCCGGCAAATTCCTGATCGACATTCGTCATGGAATAATTCACCATGTTGTTCAAAGCATCGTGGTAGAAATTACGCAACCAAGTCTGATCATTGATTTGATTGTAATATCCGGTAATACGTAGTTTAAACTTTGGATACCGGATGATGTAGGATAAATCACCACCAAGAATTTTTTCACTTTGAATATTGTCAACAGTTAAGTTGCGTGAACGAGGCGAAGGAAAAACATTTCTTGCAAGTGGCGCACGCGTAAGAAACGCAGCGTTGGCTTGTATAAAATGTCGACCTGTAATTTTAAACACAGCGCCTGCTTTTATCCCACCATTGTTGAACGCAAAATGCTCCGACTCACCTTTTGAATCTTCAGGGAACATTCCGTTTTGAAAAATTCCATCGCGCCAAAATGTACTGTGAGAAAAGTTTACCGCAACATAACCATCTACACGAGCAGATTTAAATTCTTGTTGTGCAAACACATCCAATTTGCGGTAATTCAAATAATAGTTGTAGCCGAAAATTTCATTCTTATCGGAAACCACATTGTTAACTGTCTCTAAATTGGCTTGAGAAGCATTGTCGTTTACACCATTATTTTCTGCAAACCGGTTTAAATCGAGCCAGAAATCTCCACCAAGAAAATCCTCCACCACTTTGTAATAATGGCTGTTTTGAAGCGTATAGTTGGCTCCGAAACTAAGGTTCATGTTTTCGTTGAGCTGATAATTTCCCAATACATTTGCTCCTGCCACAAAAACATCATTTCGGTTGTCTTCGATGATGTACTTGGAACGTTTTCCAACAACAGTTTCGCCGGTACCATTGGCATTCAGCACTTGATACATATTGCCCATGTTGGCATAATACAACTGATCGAAATTGATTTGTTGGGTATTGATGTCCGTTTGCCAAGCATTGGTAACCTGACCAATCAAATCGGGATATTCAGGGTCGTAATACGAAGGGAGGTATTTGTAATAATCCGGACGAGGATCTGCCGCATCATACCAATTGAGCATGGTTAATCCACTTTTTCCGGGAGAAACCATCAAACCGGTATTTAATTTCAAGCGCGAATTCGGCGTAAAGTAATGATTGACCATAAAGGTGGGTTCATGGCTGTGTGCTATACGCGAATTGCGTTTTTCACCATTTTGCATTCCCCAATACGGATTGTAATAATTGCTTCCTACCAAGTCATACACCTCTTGGGTTGCCGCTCCTGTTCTACCCTGACGGTTCGGCGCACCGAATCCAACAAAACCAAGTGAATGTTTGGCATTGATTTTCTTTTCAACAGAAAGGAAATAACTGAAGGCTTGAAAAGATGAACCCGGGATATAACCTTCTTCTGCATATCGCGCAGAAACCGATGCCGTAACCGCAACACCATTGGCCATGAATCCGGTAGACCCTGTTGCCATTACACGGTGCGCGTAACTGCGGTTGGAATTGGCATAAGAAATACGAACACCTGGACGAAACTCAGAGGCACGCACATTCATGGCAGAATAACCGTTAATACCGGTAAATCCGAAGGAAGAACCCGCTAATCCGGTTCGAACTTCCATGCCACGAGTGACATCATTTAGTCCTCCCCAGTTGCTCCAGGAAGCCCATCCTGTTTCCATGTCGTTGACACGAAAACCATTGATGAAAACCGAAGTATTATCGGAACCTAAACCACGCACACGAAAACGTGCATTACCGAAATTGTAACCTGCAGTTGAAGAAAAAATATCGCGAGAAGCCTGCAATAGGCCGCTAATGTCTTGAGATTCTAGTTCGGCATTGATATCACCGATGCTTGAGGTAAAAATAGGCATGCGACTGCTTTGATCCTGAAGCGTATCATCGCTCTTTATCAGACTCGAATCAGGTTGTGCAAAAACCGTCCCCGAAAGACTACAGAATAAAGCAAGCGCAAGTGTTTGGAGAGATTTTTCCATCGACGCAAGTAGTTTAACGCTGCAATATTCGGTAAAAAAACGAAATGAACGATTGTACTAACAATTTATTAATGGTTAGGTCGAGTGTTAATTTTAGGTACACGATTTGTTCATCTCATCCAAACAGCCCATAAAACGATTTTAGGTATGTTTGCACCACACTACTGCACCATGAAGACACTCTTGCTTCCCGGATTTTTTGTATTTATTCTTTTGGCCTTTTCTGCCGGAAGAGTGCTCAATCCCAACACCAACGATAAAAAATATGAAACCGCTTGTATCGGATTCTATAATGTAGAAAACCTATACGATACCATAAACGATCCCAACAAACAAGACGAAGAGTTTTTACCCCAAGGAGCCAATCAGTGGACCGGCGATCGTTATGTGAAAAAATTGGACCGCCTTGCTGAAGTGATTTCACAATTGGGCACCGAATTCACTCCAAATGGCGTATCAGTTATGGGACTCTGCGAAATTGAAAACAAAAGCGTTCTGGAAGATTTGGTGAAAAGAGAAAAAATCGCAAAACGGAATTATAAAGTCATTTTACACGACGGTCCCGATCGTCGCGGAGTTGACGTTGCATTGCTTTACAACCCGGCACATTTTGAATTGACGCATTACACAACCTATGCCCTGAATATCCCGGGCGACAGTGGATTTGCGACACGCGAGCAATTGGTTGTAAGCGGAAAACTATTTAAAGACCCCATCACTTGCATCGTTGCCCACTGGCCTTCACGTAGAGGAGGAGAAAAGGCAAGTCGTCCAAAACGGGCAGCTGCAGCACAATTGGGAAGAAAAATTATAGATTCATTGTTTCATGTAAACCCAAATGCGAAAATCGTTTACATGGGAGATTTAAATGACGATCCGGTGAATGCATCGGTAAAAACCGGATTACGTGCATCCGGAAAAATCACCGACACCACAGGAAATAAAATGTTCAATCCCATGGCAGAACTCTTCCAAAAAGGAGTTGGTTCATTGGCATACAATGATGCTTGGAATCTGTTTGATCAAACCATTATTTCTCCTGCCTTGATTAAAAAAGATTTCAGCAGTTTCCGATACCTTGGTGCTAAAGTGTACAACAAAGAATTTCTCATGCAAAAAGACGGAAGATTCGAAGGATACCTTTGGAGAACCTATGTTGGAACAACCTATACCGGCGGGTATTCCGACCACTTTCCTGTTTATTTATTGCTGGGAAGAAATCCTTCCAACTAAGACTTTAGTTGCAAATAAACCTCATCAATTCATGTAAAAATTGTTGCGGAGCTTCGGCATGAACCCAGTGACCCGCACCCGGAATGGTCACAATTTCCGATTGAATAAATTGTTCTTGCAAGGCGTCGAAATCGGTTTCAAGAATGTAGTTTGATTTTTCTCCGCGAATAAACAAAGTGGGAACCGTCATTCGATCGGATGGAGCTTCGTCCAAAATCAATGCAATATCGCGGTGCAGGACATGGAGGTTAAAACGCCAATCCAGTCGCTCGCGCTCACTCCAATAGAGGTTTTTCAATAAAAACTGAACCACGGAAGCATCCAAAATTTGTTGACGTAAATGTTCTTCCACTTCTTTTCTGGTTCTGACATTTTCCAAATCAACCCCAAGCAAAGCGTTAAAAATAATTTGATGATGTGGTGGATAACGTTTCACACCCATATCCACTACAACCAGTTTTTTCAAACGATCCGGATACATGGCCGCAAAATGCATAGCTGTTTTTCCTCCCATGGAATGACCAACCACAATGGCTTTATCTATTCCTTCGTCATCGAGCAATTCTTTTAAATCATCCGCCATAATGGGATAACTCATTTCATCTGCATGCGGTGAATGGCCATGATTGCGCTGGTCCACCAAATACACTTTAAAACGCTCCGCAATTGTTTTTGCAAGTGTTTGCCAATTGTCGGCAGAACCAAACAAGCCATGCAAAATGATAACCGGTTCTCCTTCTCCTATGGATTTGAAATGAAGTTTCATTTGAGTTGTCGTAAATAAAGTTGGATGGTGTTTTCTAATCCGAAATACAGCGCGTCCGAAATCAAGGCGTGTCCAATCGAAACTTCGAGCAAACCCGGAATGTGTTGCTTGAAATAGGATAAATTCTGCAAGCTCAGGTCATGACCGGCATTGATGCCAATCCCCAATTCCATTGCCTTTTGAGCCGCAGGAATAAATGCCGAGATTGCCTTTTCCGGATGAGCTGCAAATCCGGCTGCATAAGATTCTGTATAAAGTTCGATACGGTCTGTTCCCGTTGCTTTTGCACCTTCTATCATGGCAATATCGGGATCAACAAAAATGGATGTACGAATTCCCGCTGCGCGAAATACACTGATGATTTCACGCAAGTATTCCGCATGCTGATGGGTATTCCAACCATGATCGGAAGTCAGCTGCGCGCCTGAATCGGGTACGAGCGTAACCTGATGTGGACAA
>JBIKKU010000427.1:0-2601 GCA_044360245.1 Flavobacteriales bacterium
GAATCCATTTCGGTGGGCACCCAATTGCGGAAAGAGAAATATTTTTCGACGCGGTTACGGCAAGAGCAACCTGAATTGTAATTACCAAATTGTTTGTCGCTATTGAGCATAACACACGATGGACAACTCACCGGAACATTTGGATCGCAACCATACGTTCCCCAAGCTTCCAGACTAATCGGATCGATAACGGCAACATGCACGGCCGGCCAGGTGGTACAACCACTGTAATCTTGCAACACACCATCAATCGACCAAAACGTCCCGAAATATTCTGAAGTATTGGTCGGAAAAGCATACACGTCGGCGGAAACTCGGCGGATGTTCGGATCCCAAAACCATCCACGGTTGTTGCGATCGTAACGCAGGTTGTTTTCGGAATTGTCTTCAAACTGGTAAAAATGTGCTTGACCCCAACCGCTCAATCCTTCAATGTATTGGAAAGAACTTTCATCCCACAAATACGCTGTACTATCGGGAGAAACTCGCCAAAAATAAACTACCGAGTCGCTGCAAATAAGCGGAGATGGTACGTTACCAGAGACACTCAACCAATTTTGATGATCGGCAATAACAACGCCTCCTGCAGAATTTACGATTTGAAATTTACGCCAAGGAGAATTGAATGCATCGGTAGTATCGATTTCAAAACGGTAGGGTTTGGAAGAAATCAGCGGATTAAACGTTGATGCTTTTAAGTCAATTAAACTATCCGGAACAATGGCATAATCGTAAGGAAAAACAGTATTGATTCCATTCGAATAAATAAACAAGGTGGAAGAAACTTGATTGTTTCCGATCTCATCTGCATGTTCGGTAAGGAAAGATGGAATATCCACCAAAACATCGAAAGTATTGATGCCCGCTGCAATACCGTGTTGTACGGGAATGTCAAAAACAACCGTGTCTTTGTAATAGGAACCAATCAGATTTTTGTAATACACCGAATCACTTCCATTGGGAAATGTTCTTCGCAATTCAATCAATAGCGTATCTGATGTAGCCATGCCAATGTTGGAGACCACCACATTGACTTGCATCGTATCATCTTGCAGGGTAATGGAACTTGGTGTGAAAAACACATCTTGATTGCGAATGACCAATTCAGGTGCTTCATGATAATTCAAACGCAAAGCCGGATCGCCATGCAAAGCCATTTGTGTACATGCATTTTCGTGTGGGTAATATCCCAACTGCACAGGCTGAATGGCCATCACGGTTCTCCTTGCGATTTCACCAAGCGGTTGACCGTAACGGTATTTCGAAAACTGATTGTAAAATTCGGTGGTGTACAAATGCAGGGATCCAACAAATCCAAGTTTGGTAGACGATAAAAATGCTATAACACCTTTATCGGCAATCAAGGTGAATTCTTCCGAAGCACTCGTTGTATCCGGCAAATAAATATCACCCGAGTAGCACGCATTTCCCAATAAAATCGGATACTTTCCATAGTTGTTCCAGTTCTCAGGTTCATCCAGATTCTGATCAAATCCGGAAACACTGGAGTGACCAAAAAATGTCATCAAGGAAACACCATCTTCCAAGCGTGTCATCACTTCATCGTATTCAATCGGATCAATCGGATCGGAAGAACGCTTGAGGTAGGTATGAACATTGCCTCCGAATAAAGTATCTTCTGCTATGAATTCATAGGTGGATAAGAAATACGCAAAATCTTGTTGTTCCTGCAAAGTAGAGCCTCCACCAAAATGCATGATTTGTTTTTGCCAGTCCTTATCTTCAATGGTGTAGCTTGAATTAGGATCTTGCTGCGTTTCGTATTGCTGAACTTTGGATAAATATTCCAACACTTCCTCATTGCGCAAAGCTGCCAAACGACCTGTCGGAAATTCAGCTTGCAAAAATGAACCGTTCAGTCCGGCAGTAATCAAGGCATCGGAACTTGGAAAACCGTAAGAAGGAACAAGATTCATCGCATACGCGCTTGCACTTTTTCGCGAACCTGCGAATGTACCGTTGTAGGCTTCGGTGCATTCTCTTAAGCCTTTACCGATGATAAAAAGAAATGACGGATCACTTGGCCATTCCTGCATCATGTCGGCAAGAAAATAACGCATACCTAAAATGTGTTTTTCAATTCCGTATCCGTATTGGTAATACAATTCTTCCACATCAACAACAACCGTTTCATAGCTTCCACCTGCTGCAGAAGCACGATAGGAAGCGTATTGCTGAGCACCATTCATCAACTTGACATTGGTAATAATGATATAAGCCGAATCTGCGTTTAAGGATGCGAAATCGGTGAAGAGTCCTGTTCCATTTACCGCATTTATTTCTGCAATGTTTATGGTTGCATTATCGGAAGCGACGTAACAATTGGCTTCCGTTCCAAAACCATGATTCGGAATCAATGCTTCGAAAGTAGAGCCGTTTGCATTGAATGGAATTTTGCGCAGCGTATCTGTATAATCATAAACCCAAACCGTTCCTGCAGGTAAATTCTGAAAAGGCAATCGCGATTTGTTTTGAGAAAAATGATACGGAACGCGAAGTTTTAAATTCGCAGTACCACTCAAATTTAAATTGAATGGATAAGTAATTGTAGTCGACGATACTGCTTGATAATCGGTTAAT
>JBIKKU010000122.1:0-7954 GCA_044360245.1 Flavobacteriales bacterium
CATTTGTATGGAACGGTATTTTTCTGATTGGAAAAGGATTGCTGATTGGAAATGTTTTAGGCATCGGACTCGCTTTATTGCAACAGTATACAGGAGCAATCGGATTGGATCAGAACACCTACTTCATCGACCGCGTTCCTATATATCTTGACGCTCTGCACTTGCTGTTGCTCAATGCCGGAACCTTGTTGATTTGTTTTGTTACGTTATTGCTTCCTGCATGGTTTGTCGCACGCATCACACCGGTTAAAGCAATACGGTTCCAATAAATTTATTCTTGCTGATCAATATCATTCCTTTCCATAAGGTATTGCCATTATTTTCGCGACATGAATCTTATTTTTCCTTTTCGAAAATCGACGATTGCAAGTGACAAATCACTTAGCAAAATCAAACAAGCCATTCAATCGCACATGGAAGAAACAGACACGCAAAAAGTGTTTGCAGCAAGTTCAAAATCGAAAGGAAAATGGTTTGCAGGGAAAACCGTTGAGAATGGATTTATTTTAATTGATATTCCTGAAGAAGGCAATGCTCGGCCCACCATGGGACGCTCTGAAGTAAAATTTGAAACCGGAAAAATCATCATCCGCACCGGAATGCACCCCAGAAGTTTGTTGCGCATTTCCATCATCTTGCTGTTGTTGTTTCTATTCCTCTTCAACGCCTTTTTCTGGAACAAAGAAGGAATAAGCGACACCAGCATTGTGATCATGAGTGTCATCCCGGCTGTGGTATTTGCTTCCTTTTTCCGTTTTGCCGCACAGGCACATGAAGAAATTGAAAGCAAACTCAAAAAAGCAGTGTGCGATCAGGAATGAACAGGCGCCTGAATGCCTAAACTGCATTCCAGGTCTACCAATCCACCTTTGCTGTCTTCACGCATGGTTTTGAGCAATTTCACCAAAAGCTCCATTTCATGCTGCAATTGGGTAATTCGTTTTTCCGAATGATAGACATCTTCAGGAGAACCGTCCTTGGTTTCAATCCGCATCATGTGCAATCCAATTTTAGCTTCGACCATTTTGCGAATGATGTATTCCGCTTCTTCGCTTGTGAATCTGCCTGAGATCAGGTTTAAAGAAAATGTCGACATATCTGTTGTTTTTATCTTTTTTCTGCTGCTCTTTCCAATCGGTCGTTCAGTGCAATGCCAATGCCTCGATCGGGAAACAATTCGGCAACGATGCATTCCACATCGCTTTGATCCAATTCACGAATTACACTATACAATTGTTGTGCAGCACTATCGAGACTTGTTTCATCGCCAAGTTTTTTCCAAATACCATTGAAGGGATGAACAGCTTGATTCAAACTAATTACACCCAATTTTTTGTGCGGGTAACGCATGACATAACCCTCCGGATCATGCGTCAGAACGATTGGCTTGAATGGTGCATAATGACGACCGGCACCGATTTTTATCTGTGCATCTTTGGCAATAACCACTTCACATTCGGGCAAAGCAGATTTTATATCTTCCGGTGAAACTCCACCGCTGCGTAAAATAAAAATCGTATTTCCTTCCAACCGAACCAAGGTTGATTCAATACCAATCCTGCATGGACCGCCATCGAGTACATAAGGAATACGGCCATGCAATTGATCCAACACGTGGCTTGCCGAAGTAGGACTTACATAACCAAATGGATTTGCACTGGGGGCCGCCAATGGAAAACCGCAGCGCGACAAAACTTCACGAAACATCGGATGTCCGGGTTGTCGGATAGCTACAAAAGGTAATCCGGAGGTACACATATTGGGAACGGAAAAATGTTTCGGAAATAAAATCGTCAGTGGTCCCGGCCAAAAAACCTCCATTAGTTTTTCAGCGGTTGAGGAAATTTCCGTCACCAATTGTTCTACTTGTTGCTTATCCTTCACATGCACAATCAAAGGATCATCTGCCGGACGATTTTTGGCTTCAAATATTTTTTTCAAAGCCCTTTCCGAAAAAGCATTTCCGGCTAAACCATAAACAGTTTCTGTTGGTAATGCAACCACCTCTTCCATGCGCAATAATGCGACGGCATGCAAAATATTTCTTCCGCTTTTTGTTTCCATGATTCAGGGATTACAAAAATCACAATACATGGGATCCATAAAGGTTTCTCCCGAATGCTCTTTACTACTGTAACCACAGTGCATGCATTTTTTCACCAAGGTTTTAATTCCTCTGGTTGGTGCAGCAAAAGAAGAACAAGGCAATCCGCGTTCAACGGAATTTACGACAAACCCGGGAGTCCGACATTCCGGACAGCAAGCATTCAGATTCTGCAATAGTTGCATGGTGGCACGGCGAATGGATTCACGTCGCTCCATGTGGCGATGAGCGCGTAAATCAGACAAAACATTGCATCTGAATCCGGAATAATTGCCGGAAACTTCCCGGTATTGACGTATTAATTCTTCCATCGTAAGGGCATCTTTTTTCACCTCGACCACTTGGTCGTATTTGTTTGTCACACGAAGTATGATTCCATTCTCAGGGAATCCTGCACGCAGCGATTTATCAATCAGTTCGGAGACATTTTTGATTTCTTCATCCAACAAACGAATATCATGCGTTTGATAGGTAGCCATGACACTCCAATTGTTTTTCAAATCTTTCAGTAAAAGCAATTCTTCATTTAAAGTGAAAAACGGAATGTGCGGAGAAGGAAAGAATGAACCCTCGCTTGCAAGAAACAAACTATACTGCGGATGGGTCTTAACCGCTGCATCAATCTTACCAAGCGCTGCTTCACCAGGAGTTCCCGTTCGCGACCTTTCTCCGCTGAACATTCCGAATGCATCAGTATTTACACCTTGTGAAACAAGAGGGATCATTCCCGTTTGTTCACGCAGTATCGGACCAATGATTTTTTCTTTCTGATGCATTGTCACAATTACAATTTCTCTATTTGAAAATGGAGACATCATGGTTTATTGACCTTGTGCGAGCGAATAACTTTTTACACCATCGTATTCCATCAACCACTCCAATGAGCAGATTTTAAAATCATGTGTGATTTTCTTTGCGAGATCCAAAATATCTTGATGTTGCAAGGGCGTTTCAGATTCTACACGCAATCGGTATTGGTTGATACATTCCGTAAACACAGATCCTGTGGGCCACACCTGCGTTCCACGATTGCTCATGGTGATTAATTTCAGGCCTTCGGTCAAATGCTTTTGAAATCGCTCTGCAATCTGCTGCGGTTGTTCATTCGATTCAAGAAAAACATCTACTCCTCTGATCACAGACTGCGCAACTTTTTTATCCGACAACAATTTGTTTTCGTTGGGTTTTACCGGTAGTGCAAATTTGGAAACTGCTGCGTTTTCGCTTGGCTTTAAATGCGCTATGATATGCTCAGTGAATTTTTGTGTATTGCACAACAAATCCTCGCCTTTGCCGAAATCCTTGGTATGGTATCCTTTTTCAAGTGTTTGCATCAAAGCCTGATGAATGTTTTTTGCATGATCATGAAGACCCAAATGGCGCAACATCATCATTCCGCTCATCAATAATGCCGTTGGATTGGCAAGACCTTGTCCCTGAATATCGGGTGCCGTTCCATGCACTGCTTCGAATATGGAAATGTTTTCTCCGATGTTGGCACTTGGCGCAAAACCAAGACCACCAACCAATCCTGCGCATAAATCCGAAATGATATCTCCCTGAAGATTGGGAAGCACCAACACATCAAATTCATGCGGTTTCACTACCAACTTCATGGCTAAGTCATCTACAATAATGTCTTGTGCTATAATTTCAGGATACTCTGCAGCAACCTCGCGAAAGGTTTCCAAAAATATTCCATCGGTGATTTTCATGATGTTTGCCTTGTGCACGCAAGTCACTTTTTTTCGACCTTCTCTTTTGGCCATTTCAAAAGCATAACGATGTACCTGCAAAGAACCCGGACGCGTAATAAATCTTCTGCACAGCGCGACATCAGGAGTGAGCATGTGTTCGATGCCACCGTAAGTATCTTCAATGTTCTCGCGCACCACAATGAGATCGATTGGAATTCCTGCTTTGCTGAATACAGTTTCCACACCGTTCAGACTTTTAAAAACACGCTTATTGGCATAGGTATTCCAAACTTTTCGTGCAGTGACGTTGATGCTTTTTACACCTTTTCCTTTGGGTGTTTCCATTGGACCTTTAAACAAAATCCCAAACTGTTCAACTGCATTTTTTGCATCCGGAGTCATACCGGTAGAATAACCCTGATCGAAAAATGATTTTCCCATTTCGACAAACGAATAGCTCAGGGGTACTTTGGCCGCATCAAAAATGGACAATACCGCATCCATAATTTCAGGTCCGATTCCGTCACCTTTGGCAACTGCAATGTTTGTTTTCATCTCTTTTGGTTTTGGTTTTCAGCAAAATTAATAAAACTATGTATTTGGTTAGTGTTACTAACTAAAACAAAACACTTGCTATTTTGTTGTATAGTACGTATAATTGTACTTTAGCTTCTGAAAATCAGGCGAAATGGAATTGACGGTTAAGATTAGAATGAATCAAAAATTGTTCGTGAAAGACCCGGAATCGACCGAATTGGGGAGAAAAATCATCAAAGAGAGCATTTTCCTCATTCATCAACTGGGCTTCGAACAATTCACTTTCCGAAAGCTGGCCGACCGCATTGGTTCCACCGAACCTGCCATTTATAAATATTTTGAGAACAAACACCGCTTACTCGTTTACATTGTTACCTGGTACTGGACCCTAACCGAATACCTCATCATCATTGATACCAATGGCATCAAAGACCCTTCAGAAAAACTAACAAGGGTCATTCAACGTTTGGTTTTACCTGCCAACATTCAAACCGCAGGAGTTGATTACGATGCAGCAGCGCTATATGAAATTGTGGTTTCTGAAAGCAATAAAATTTACCTTACCAAGGAGGTGGCGAATCACAACAAGGATAAAATTTTCAAACCATACAAAGACCTATGCGCCAGGATTGGCGGGCTTATTAAAGAGATCAATCCCGACTACCCATTTCCGCTTTCTTTAAGTTCAACCTTATTGGAAATGGCGCACATGCAACATTTTTTCAGCGAAAACCTGCCCTCGCTTACGGATTTTGGGAATGAAAAATCCAACCAAAAACTGAACGATTTTCTGCAATTATTGGTCTTCAACAACCTGCATTCCCATTCAAAATCAGCAGCAACAAAAGGCAAAAGCAACAAGAAATCGAAATAAGCACCTAAGGCAAATGGCCTGAATCACGCCTGAATAAATTCCTTTCCCAAGTAGATTCAAACGTGATATTTCACCTCAGGCAGAATACTTGTCTCCTTGGGCTTTTCTGCTATTTTTGCAGCATGAAAGTGTGCAACAATATTCTTGAAGCTATTGGTCACACACCAATGGTTCGTCTCAACAAAATCACCAAGGAAATCCCTGCAACGGTTTATGCCAAGGTTGAAACGTTCAATCCGGGAAATTCCATCAAAGACCGCATGGCGCTGAAAATGGTGGAAGATGCCGAAAAAGTCGGTCTGCTGAAACCCGGAGGAACCATTATTGAAGGTACATCCGGAAACACAGGAATGGGATTGGCTATTGCTGCCATCATCAAGGGATACAAATGCATTTTTACCACAACCGATAAACAATCGAAAGAAAAGGTTGATGCACTTCGCGCTTTCGGTGCAGAAGTAATTGTTTGTCCCACAGATGTCGACCCGGAAGATCCGCGTTCTTATTATTCGGTTTCATCGCGTTTGGTGAAAGAAGTTCCAAACTCGTGGAAAGCGAACCAATACGACAATCCATCGAATGCTCAAGCACATTACGAAACAACCGGTCCTGAAATCTGGGAACAGACGCAAGGAAAAATCACACACTTGGTTGTTGGCGTAGGAACAGGTGGAACGATTTGCGGAACGGGAAAATACCTCAAGGAAAAAAATCCAAACATTAAAATTCTCGGAATTGATACTTACGGTTCTGTTTTCAAGAAATACAAGGAAACTGGAATCTTCGACAAGAATGAAATTTATCCTTATGTCACCGAAGGCATTGGTGAAGATTTTCTTCCGCAAAATGTCGATTTCAGTATCATCGATCATTTTGAAAAAGTAACGGATAAAGATGCTGCATTGTACACTCGTGAAATTGTAAAACAAGAAGGTATCTGGGCCGGAAACTCTGCTGGTGCTGCAATTGGTGGCATGATGCAAATGAAACACATGTTTGGTCCGAATGATGTTGTAGTTGTTATTTTCCACGACCACGGTTCACGTTACGTTGCAAAAATGTTCAACGACGAATGGATGCGCGAAAAAGGATACCTCGATCGCACGGGAATGACGGCCAAAGATTTGGTAAAAAGCAGAAAAAGCACCGGTATCATTTCCATTGAAGCAAGTGAATCTGTTGCAAAAGCCATCGATTTGATGAGTGCAAACAATTACTCTCAAATCCCGGTAACTTCCGACAAACGTATTGTAGGTTCTCTTTCCGAAAACGCCTTGTACAAAGCCATTGTGCGCAATCCGGAAGTGAAAAATCAAAATGTGGAAACAGTGATGGAACATGCATTTCCATTTGTCGACATCACTACACCTGTTGATGCACTTGCACAAATGTTAAATGCTGAAACTCCTGCGGTATTGGTGAAAGATTTCAAAACCGATGAAGTATTTATTTTAACGCAATACGACATCATCAAAGCACTTTGTTGATGGTATACATCGATCAAATGAACCGACAATGCGTTTTGGATAAAATTCCGGAACGCATTGTTTCTTTAGTGCCTTCGCAATCGCAATTGTTGTGGGATTTGGGATTGAAAGATCAATTGGCCGGCATCACTAAATTCTGTATCCATCCCGAAGAAATGTTTCGCAGTGTTCCCCGTGTGGGAGGTACCAAACAAATTCATTTGGACAAAATCCGCGCACTAAAACCCGACCTCATCATTGGCAATAAAGAAGAAAACACCGAAGCCGATATTCTCGCACTTGAAAAAGAATTTCCGGTGTGGATGAGCGACATTTACACCTTGGATGATGCCATAAACATGATTCAATCCATCGGCGAAATCACCAATACCGCTGCAAAGGCAATAGCACTTACCGAAAGCATTGCAAGGAACTTCGCTCAACTCGATTTTCCTTCCCAACGTACTTGCATTTACCTCATTTGGAACGAGCCTATGATGGTCTGCGGCAAGAACAATTTTATTGACGACATGCTGCAGAAAGCAGGATTTCGAAATGGCATTGAAGGCGCACGATATCCCATGCTAACTGAAGATGAACTATCATCTCATCCGGCAGAATATATTTTATTGTCAACCGAACCTTTTCCTTTTGGTGAAGAACACGTAGTTTCTTTTCAGAAAAAATTTCCGGAGAAAAAAGTGGTATTGGTAGATGCAGAATTTTTTTCCTGGTACGGTTCGAAACTGAACGACGCACCTAACTATTTCAAACAATTAAGGAGCAGCCTCAACATTGATGGTGTCTGAACTCCCGGATTCTTCGGGTAAAGGAAGGTCTTCTTCAGCATCTTCCACCGGACCGGTTCCAATGACTACAGCAGCCATGCGTTCGAGAAAGAAAATGGTTTCAATCAAGGAATGGTTTTCCTTTTCGCTGAAATACATTCTTCCTTTCCAATTGATTTTGTTTCCTGATGCTCCAACAGAATAAGCATAGCCATAATGAATGGAAGCGTAACTGTCCATCATACGTTTGATGATAAATCCGATTGGATTTCCGGTTCCGGGAATGGCATCAATAAAATTCTGAACGTTGAAATACATGTAATTGGAAAAGCCTTTGAAATGATCGGCCACATTGGTGATGAAACGATCGCTGGTAGATAAAGCCAACACATTTTGTTGCACTAAAAAGTAGTAATCCAATCCCGATGGCGAGGGATATTTGTAAACACCTCCTGAATCTCGCAGCATCACTGAATCCAACACCAGGA
>JBIKKU010000084.1:0-9739 GCA_044360245.1 Flavobacteriales bacterium
CCTTCCATGTTGGTGGTGTCTCCAAATATGATGCGGTGATCACCAACAATGGGAATGAGTTCCATATCGCCGTATTTATTGAAAAAGATTTCCTGCACTTGTGCATTCCAAAATTTATCCGATGAAATAAAGGATGCCATGGCATAGATATCATCGGACTTAAATGAATTGCGCAAAAGCGTGTCTGTTCCGATTTCAATGGCGCTTTTATCCACAACAGGCTCACTGAGGAATCCATGCACCACCAACACTCTTGGATAAAACTTTTCCGATACCGGCATTTGCAATCCTTTGTTATCAATGTAAAACTGACGACCATTCATATTGATGACCCTTACAATTGGCGTGCGTTGTTGAATTTCAACACCGATATTTCCATTGATGCTTTTATACACTTCTGCTTTTTCCACTTCAGGAATACTCATCAGAATTTTTTCCATTTCCCCGATGCGAATTCCGGATAAACGCTGTCCCACAGGATAATTCCGCGTTTGCTTCAAGCGAATCTCTACATCTTCTTTACTCACAAAAAACATCCCATTGCTATTGTCGATAGAGATTTGCAATGAATCGCACACCACAGCATTTTGATGCGTACCCACAAATCCGAGCATCACCAGCAACATCACCGGGAAAATCAACCAGAATATTTTTGGAATCCATTTTTTCATGACATCCATCCTTTCCTGATTGGTTCAACCAGACGATCAATGTCGCCGGCTCCAAGCACCAGCAGCACTTCCGGTTTTTCCGCTACCAAATATTCCACTGCCGCATCTTTGGAGAGCAATTGTTGTTTAGGGCACTTGATTTTTTCAAGCAAACGTCCTGAACTTACCCCATCGATAGGCAACTCGCGTGCAGGATAAATATCCAGCAAAACCAATTCATCCAACATCGACAAACTTTCGGCAAAACCATCTTCGAAATCGCGTGTACGCGAAAACAAATGAGGTTGGAACACACCGGTAATTTTTTTATTCGGATACAATTCTTTCGCTGCAGAAATTGCTGCTTTCAATTCTTCAGGATGATGTGCATAGTCGTCGATCAAAACCTGATTTTCGTTTCGCACAATAAATTCAAAACGACGCTTAATGCCTTTGAAATTTTTCAATCCTTCGCGAACGCCTTCTTCTTTCGCTCCAAATGCAAGTGCCAATGAAATAGCTGCAGTTGCATTCTCAGCATTGTGTCTACCCGGCATGGCAAACCACAAATCTTTCATGCTGGCTTTTTCACCATGGTAATCGAACACAAAAAATCCATCCTGCACACGCACATTCTCAATGCGGTTTGGTGTATTTTTCCAACCATAGGTTGTAGCGTGTATGGAAGATCCTTCACCCAATTTGAGGTTTAATCCTTCCCTGATGATGAGCGTTCCATTGGCTTGCACCTGATGGATAAAATCCTCGTAAGTATTACGCATGGATGCTGCATCACCGTATATATCCAGGTGGTCTGGATCAATTGCCGTAACGATCAATCCTGTGGGATTCAATTGTAAAAACGAACGATCGTATTCATCCGCTTCAACCACAACAATATCGCTGCTGCCACTGAGGTAATTGGTTCCATAATTCACTGCAATTCCACCCAGAAAAGCATTGCAGTCAATTCCTCCCGAACGCAACAAATGCGCAAGCAAAGTTGTAGTAGTTGTTTTTCCGTGGGTACCTGCAACAGCAAGACAAACTGCATCACGACTGATCATTCCCAATACCTCTGCACGTTTTTTTATTGGAATGTTTTTATCGCGCAAAGCAGCCCATTCGCGATGGTCTTTTGGAATTGCAGGAGTGAGTACCACCAAATCAATATCGAGTGGAAGTTGTTCGGGGACATCTTCGTAATGCACCGACATTCCTTCACTTTCGAGTGCACGAGTGAGATCGCTCGGTGTTTTGTCGTAACCGGACACATGCATCCCACGGCGATGGAAATACCTCGCCAGGGCGCTCATGCCGATGCCGCCAATTCCGAGAAAATAGATATGTCTCACTTCACTCAGGTTCATTTTACCAAATCAATTATCACACTTGCAATTGCATCTGCCGCATTGGAAAATCCCAATCCGGAAATATTACGGTGCAGTTGAAAACATTTTTCTTCATCACGAATCAGTTGCAATGCCTCTGTTCCGAGTTTTTCTTTTGCTTCTATATCCTTCACCAACAATGCAGCACCATGATTCACCAAAGCCAATGCGTTTTTGGTTTGGTGGTCTTCTGCAACGTTTGGAGATGGCACCAGGATGACCGGTTTTTTTACCAAACACAATTCCGAAATGGCAATTGCTCCTGCGCGCGATACTACTGCATCTGCTATGGCATAACCCAAATCCATTCGCGTGATGAAATCATATACTTTAATGTTTGTCGCATGAGCATCACTAACCGCTTTTTGAGCGCGTTCAGCAAATAGTTTTCCGGTTTGCCAAACCACTTGAATACCCGACTCTTTAAGCATTGGAATCGCTGATTCAATAGCTTCATTGATGCTGCGAGCTCCTAAACTTCCTCCAACAACCAACAAGGTTTTTGTCTCTGCCTGCAAGCCGAAGAATTCAGCCGCACGCGGACGTTTTCCTTCGAGCATGACGACTTCTTCCCTTACAGGATTTCCGGTAAGCACTAGTTTTTCTTTCGGAAAAAACTTTTCCAACCCATCATAAGCCACACAAATTTTATGGACGTCTTTTGCAAGAAGCTTATTGGTTTTTCCCGGAAAAGAATTCTGCTCTTGAATAACCGTTGGAATTCTTTTTTGAGTTGCAATTTTCAACATTGGACCACTTGCATAACCTCCAACACCAACAGCAATGTCAGGTTTGAATTCACGAATCACTTTTCTTCCCTTCACCATGCTCCCCATCAAATTCCAGAAAAACGAAAACCATTTCAAAGTGATTTTCCGTGGCATGCCTTGAATTTTCAATCCCACAATCTTATATCCCGCTGCAGGAACTTTTTCCATTTCCATGCGACCTTCAGCACCAACAAATAAAATTTCCACATCAGGTAAACGTTTCTTTACCGCATTGGCAATAGCAATGGCAGGGAAGATATGTCCCCCTGTACCACCACCGCTTATGAGCATTTTACGTAAAGCCATGTTTAACTTTGTTGAATAGGTTCTGTTTTGGATTGATTTTCTTTTGTGGTATTTCCTTTTCTTGATTCTTCATCATCCTCTTCCATTGCGGCACGACTCACGCTGAGTATCATTCCTAACGAAAGACAAGTAAACCATGTGGATGTACCACCCATGGAAATAAGCGGCATATTCTGACCCGTAACGGGAATTATTTTGGTGCAAACGGCCATATTGACAAAGGCCATAAAAATCAAATTCAGACTCAATCCAACTACCAAAATGGAACCGAATGTACTTTCTACTTTTCCCGCAATACGGATGGAACGGAAAAGCAACATCAGGTACAACAACAACAAAACCGCACCACCAATAAATCCGAATTCTTCTATAAATGATGCATAAACAAAATCCGCGTATGCTTCAGGAATGATGTGTTTCATCTGACCATTTCCGGGACCTTGACCTAACATTCCTCCATTGTCAATCGCTTTTAAAGCATTGTTGATTTGCCATTGCTTTGCAGGATCTTCACCGGAGTGAGAAGTCAAACGGTTTGCCCAAGTTTCGAGACGCGGGAGTAAATCAGGATTTATTTTAGCAATCATGATCATCAACAGAAAGGCCAGTACGGCACCTCCAACAATCAACCCGATATTCTTCATCGGAACTTTACCTACGAAAAACATCAGCATCAACAATCCAAACAATAATCCTGCAGTAGAAAAGTTTTGCGGAAGAATCAATCCAATAATCAATCCCGATGGCAATAAAATCGGCACAATCCCTTCACGGAAATCATCGAGTTTGTCTTTGTTAACGGTTAACATGCGAGCCACAAAAACAATCATTACCACCTTTGCAAAATCCGATGTCTGGAAACGAATACCCAATCCCGGAATTTCGAGCCAACGTTCTGCATTGTTCAAATTCACACCCGCAACCATGGTGATAAACAACAAAATCACCGAAACCCAAATGAGGATTTGCGAGAGCTTAGAAAAATATTTGAAATTAATATTGTGGACATAAAACATAAATGCAAACCCGGTTACCACCATCATCACATGTTTCAGCAAAAAGGATTCTGTTCCTACATCGCCTTTGGTGAGGATGGGTGTAAACGAATACACTGAAATCAACGACAAGAGAATAAGGATAATACTGATCATCCAAATCACTTTGTCGCCTTTCAGATATGTAAACAAGTTTTGCATTATGCGTTCAATCGTTCTACGTATTGGTTAAATGCATTACCTCTATCGCGGTAATCATTAAATAATTCGAAGCTGGTAGCACCAGGAGAGAACAACACCACATCTCCTTTTTTGGACCACTTAGACGCCTGGGAAACTGCCTCTTCCAGGGAATTAGTTTTCACATAATGATCGGGCAGTCCGATCAATTTTTCGCGCACTTGAGCATCGCTCCGAGTACCGTAAACCACTAGCGTAACGACCTGGTATTTCACTGCTTTGGCTAATACGGCGTAATTCTCCGGAAATTCTGATGTCTGCAAAATCAACACAAGTGGTTTGCGCATTTCACTCAAGGTTTCGAGTGTTGCGATTAAATCCGTTGCTTTCGAATCGTTGATGTATTCCACACCATTGATTTCGGCAATGGATTGCATGCGGTATGCAATGAGACTTGGTCGCTCACCGGCACGCTGCAGCCACAAAGCTGTTTGCGCTTGTTTTGCAGAAGCATTCATGATACTACTGATTACAATCCGCGTACGGCGTTCTTAAACTGATGTCCGCGATCTTCGTAATTCTCAAAGAGGTCAAAAGAGGCACACGCAGGTGAAAGCAGGACAACCTGATCTTTCTTTGCCAAACGGTAACCTAAAGCAACTGCTTCTTCAGCAGATCCGGCTTCGACAATGTTTTCTACCATTCCTTTGAAATGGTCAACAATTTTCGAATTGTCTTTTCCAAGACAAACAATGCCGACAACTTTTGATTTTACCAACTCATCAAGTTGAGCATAATCGTTGCCTTTGTCGACACCACCCACGATCCAAACTACGGGTTTGTTTACAGATTCGAGTGCATACCAAGTGGAATTCACATTGGTCGCTTTTGAATCGTTCACAAACTCGATCCCGTGTACACGGGCCACGAATTCGAGGCGATGTTCAACATTTTGGAAGTCCGAAAGACTCTCTCGGATGACTTCCTTTCTGATCTCAAGCAAACGCGCCGCAACGCCGGATGCCATCGAGTTGTAAGCGTTGTGCTTACCTTGGAGGGCCAGGTCAAAAATAGACATAGTGAGTGTGTTGTTGTTTGTTGTTATATGTAGGAGGTTTGTTTCATAATCGGCATAGGCACCTTCTTCCACTTTTTGTTTGATGGAAATCGGATAGCGTTTTGCTTTGATGTTTCGACGTTCCAGATCTTGCATGCTGAGTTCATCATCACAGCAATAAATGAATGCGTCGTCGGAGGTTTGGTTCTGAAGAATGCGGAATTTTGAATTCACATAATTCTCCAGTTTGTAATCATACCGGTCGAGGTGGTCCGGTGTGATGTTGGTCAGAATAGCCACGTTAGCTCTGAACGTATACATGTTATCGAGTTGGAAGGAGGATAACTCGAGCACGTAATAGTCAAATTTTTGTGTTGCAACTTGCATGGCGAAACTCTGTCCGACATTACCTCCCAAACCGACATTCAATCCTGCTTTTTTGAGAATGTGGTAAGTGAGTAATGTGGTGGTGGTTTTTCCGTTCGACCCGGTAATGCAAATCATTTTCGCATCGGTGTAGCGTCCGGCGAATTCGATTTCGGATAGAATAGGAATGTTTTTCTCTTTCAGTTTTTTAATGAGTGGTGCTTTATCGGGAATACCCGGACTTTTCACGACCTCATCTGCATTCAGGATGAGTTCTTCGGTGTGGCGACCTTCTTCAAAAGGCACGGCATAGGACTGCATCATGGATTTGTATTTATCCTTGATGTTGCCCATGTCGGAAACAAACACCTCGTATCCTTGCTGCATACCAAGGACCGCGGTTCCTGTTCCGCTTTCGCCTGCACCTAATATGACCAGTCGCTTAGCCAATGTTTAGCGTAGTTTGAGTGTTACAATGGATATTACTGCCAGCATTATCCCAACAATCCAAAAGCGCGCAACGATTTTCGATTCGTGCATTCCTTTTTTCTGATAGTGATGATGCAAAGGCGACATGAGAAAAATTCTTCGTCCTTCTCCGTATTTTTTCTTGGTGTATTTGAAATAAGAAACCTGCATCATCACCGAAAGATTTTCGATGAGGAACACGCCACAGAAAATGGGAATTAGTAATTCTTTTCGGATGGCGATGGAAAAAACAGCAATGATTCCGCCGAGTGCAAGTGAACCTGTATCGCCCATAAACACTTGAGCGGGATAAGCATTGTACCAAAGGAATCCGATACATGCACCAACAAAAGCTGCAATAAAAACAACAAGCTCTCCCGAATCCGGGATGTACATGATGTTCAGGTAATCCGCAAATGCAAGGTTACCCGAGAGGTAAGCGAAAATGGCCAATACGGTTCCGATAATCGCAGAAGTACCTGTCGCTAATCCATCCAATCCATCGGTGATGTTGGCACCATTCGAAACCGCCGTAACAATAATGATTACAATGATGACGAATGCAATGGCTGTCCAAATAGAACCACTACCGAAAATCCAGGAGTAGTTGAACTCGTTATCTTTTACAAACGGAATGGTTGTTTTAAGTGAACGGGTTTCTTTCCAAACAAAATTTCCATCGTCGCAAGGAACAAGATCACCTTCTTCAGCCACGAGTTCATAAGTTGCATCCGGATCAACAGCTACTTTTTCTTTGATGCGTACATCTTCGTGGAAATACAAAGTGATTCCTACGATCAAACCGATTCCGATTTGACCCATCACTTTGAATTTTCCTGCAAGTCCTTTTTTATCTTTTTTGAATACTTTGATATAGTCATCCAAAAACCCAATTGCACCTAACCATACTGTTGCAATAAGCATGAGTATGATGTAGATGTTTTGAAGCTTAGCGAAGAGCAATGTCGGAATGAGGATTGCCATCAGGATAATGATTCCACCCATGGTAGGCGTTCCTTTTTTCTCCATCTGACCTTGCAATCCGAGATCACGAATCGTCTCTCCTACTTGCTTGTACTGCAGGTAAGCAATGAGTCGTTTTCCAAAAAGCATGGAAATGATCAGTGAAGTGATGATGGCCATCGCTGCACGGAATGAAATGTACTGGAACACTCCCGCTCCGGGGATTTCCAATTGATTGAGGTAGTCAAACAAATAGTACAGCATCAGCTATCCAGTGTTTTAAAACAGTTATCTACTTCTTCGAGGTCATCAAAATGTGATTTCACACCATTGACTTCCTGGTATTTTTCGTGTCCTTTTCCGGCAATGAGCAGAATGTCGCCGGGCTTTGCCAACATCACCGCTGCACGAATGGCTTCGCGACGATTTGTGATGCTCATTACTTTTTTATGTTGATCAGGTTGCACACCTGTTTTCATTTCACCAATGATGATTTCCGGATCTTCAGAGCGTGGATTATCGGAAGTGAGAATGACCTTGTCGCTCAAATCGCATGCAATACCTGCCATTACAGGACGCTTTCCTTTGTCGCGATCACCACCACATCCAACAAGTGTGATGACTTGTTCATTTCCGGTGCGGATATCGCGAATGGTTTGCAACACATTTTTCAATGCATCGGGTGTATGTGCATAATCGACAATGGCAGTGATGTTGTTTGCCGATTTCACATATTGGAAACGACCATCGGGAGGTGTGAGTGTACTTAATTGAGTAAGCACAGCAATTTCATCCTGATTGAGCAAACGTGCCACGGCATACACCGCGCACAAATTGTAGGCATTGAAACTTCCAATCAAACGTGTCCACACATCTTTTCCATCGATGTTCAATTGCAATCCACCGAATTGATTTTCGATAACGCGAACTTTATAATCGACCATGGTTTTCAAACCATAGCTACGCACTTTTGCTTTGGTGTTTTGCACCATCACATCGGCATGGTAATCGTCTTTGTTTACCAAAGCAAACGCGCCTTCCGGAAGCATATCAAAAAATCCTTTTTTCGCTTTCAGGTATTCATCAAATGTTCCGTGGTAATCGAGATGATCGTGTGTGATATTGGTAAACACTGCACCCGCAAATTGAATTCCGTGTACACGTTTTTGATGTACGGCATGCGAACTCACTTCCATGAAACAATACTGACAACCCTTATCCACCATTTCACGCAACAAGGCGTTCAACTCTACCGCATTGGGAGTGGTGTGTGTGGATTCGACAACTTCATTATGAATGCGATTGACTACCGTCGAAAGCAATCCAACTTTGAATCCGAGTTTGCGGAACAAATTGTACAACAAGGTAACCGTTGTTGTTTTTCCGTTCGTTCCGGTAACTCCAATCAGTTTGATTTGCTCAGAAGGATTATCGTAATAATTCGCAGCAATCAATCCCATTGCTGAGGAAGGATCTGCAACTTTTACATAAGTCACGTTTGGATGACGTTCTTCGGGGAGTACTTGACAAACAATACAATCTGCGCCCAACTCAATGGCTTTGGCGATGAATTGATGTCCATCACTTGCAGTTCCTTTGATGGCAACAAATAATGAATTCGGACGAACCTTCCGCGAGTCGAGGGTAATTCCTTCAACGGCGATGTTCGTCGAGCCATGCACCTCTTCGATGCGAACGCTGTACAATATGTCGCGTAACAGTTTCATCAGCTCAATTCAATAATTATTTCCTGACCGCGATGAACGGGTTGTCCACCGGGAACGGATTGTCGTTTAACTTTTCCTGTACCTTTTACCTTCACAATCATTCCGCGATTTTCGAGCAGATAAAGCGCGTCTTTCAATCCCATTCCAATGACATGTGGTACTTGTTGTTCGTTGGTTTCGGATTTATGTAAAATGATTTTGTTGGTTCCATTGATTTCGGGCTTCACCCATTCTGCATCTTCATCTTGCGAACGATTTCCAACATTGAGCGCAGCCATCACTTCAATGATATCGCTTTGTTTTCCGGATTTGGTGGAAGGACTTTCATTCACCGCAATCATTTCGAAAATTTTGCGTTCGTGAATTTCAAGCGACTTGGAATACAGTTTATCTGCAATTTCCTTGAACACATTTCCTGCAACGGCATTACCATAATACCCGGTAAGCACATTAGGTTCCATCACCCATACAATACAAGAATACTTGGGCTGATCGGCAGGAAAATATCCTACAAACGAAGCGAGGTATTTGTCTTTCCCGTAGGCCCCATCGTAAATCTGCGCAGTTCCGGTTTTTCCTGCAATTTTAAAATTCGCCGCTTTCAAATTGGTTGCCGTACCGCGCTCCACAACGCCTTCAAGGCATGGACGAATCATGTTCAATGCGCGATCGGAACAAATTTTCTCTTTCATCACAATGGGTTCATACTTTTTAATCACCCTTCCGTTTCTCCGTATTTCCTGCACAAACTGTGGCTTAACCATTTTCCCGTTGTTAGCAATGGCATTGTAAAAAGTGAGGATCTGAATCGGCGCAATTTTCGATTCGTATCCAATTGACATTTGAGGAAGTGTTACTCCAGACCA
>JBIKKU010000428.1:0-2598 GCA_044360245.1 Flavobacteriales bacterium
AGAAAGCAATCATGTGCAACACAATGAACACCAAAATCAATGTTCCGAGCATGGCCATGTTGCGTGATGCCCATTTGCTGTTGGCATTGGCGTCAACTTTGGCATAACGCACCGGACGAGCCTTGCTGTTTTGAATGGTGAGCAGAATTCCGTCGATTGCGTGAAAAAGAATCGAGAAATAAGTTACGTAAGAAAGAATCTTGATGAGCGGATTTCCCGTCATGAACTTTCCATACATGTTGAATTGATCTTTAGCTACCGAAACATCGGAGATCAAAAGCTGGAGGTTACCCAGCAAGTGTCCTGTAAGAAACAGACACAGGAACAAACCTGTCGCTCCCATCCAATATTTTTTGGCGAGCGATGATTTGAGAAGCACTGATTTACTCATAGCGCAATAAGAGGTTTATGGATGGCACAAATGTAACAGCGAGGGGGGAAAGGTCAAAGCCAAAAAGCTATTTAGAATGATTCTATGCATCGGTTCCAAATCCTTGTTTGTAATAGCAACAAATCAGTCGATAAAAAGTTGAACTGCGCCCTTGTAAATGACCTCTTTAACGAAGAATTCAGGCATCGCGACGCAGCAAGGCCATGTAAAAACCATCGGAATTGGATTGGGACGGCATGACATATTGCTGATGTTGCAAGCTGAAATTCGGGTTAAAACTTAAAAATGCGGAAACCTGATTTTCATCTTCCGAGGGTAAAACACTGCAGGTGGCATAAACCATCAATCCTCCGGGCTTCACCATGCGTGAATAGGAACGAATAATTTCTTGCTGTGTCTGTTTGATTTTGACAATGAATTCGGGCGACAATTTCCATTTCGCGTCGGGATTCCTGCGCAGCGTGCCCAATCCGGAACATGGAACATCCAACAATACACGGTCGGCCGAAGATTCCAATCGCTTGATGGTTTTGGACGATTCGATTACGCGTGTTTCAATGATGTGCGCTCCGGCCCTGGAAGCTCTTTTGCGCAATTCATCCAATTTTCTCGCTTCAACATCCATGGAAATGATGCGTCCTTTGTTTTGCATCAAAGCCGCTAAATGCAAGGTTTTTCCTCCGGCTCCGGCACATGCATCAATCACACGCATTCCGGGTTCAACCTGCAAATACATGGCGATTTCTTGCGAGCCTTTATCCTGCACTTCAAAATGTCCGTTCAAAAAATACCCATTGCGAAAAATATTGCTCCGTTTCTTTAAGATCAGTGCATCCGGATGAGTAGCATCCTCAAGGGTTTCAATGCCATTCTCCGCCAACTGAAATTTCAATTCTTCTTTGTCGGTTTTGAGGGTGTTGACGCGAATGGCCACATCTGCTTCTTTGTTCAGGGCTTTGATTTCATGGTCCCATTTTTCACCTAACTCTTCTGCACCCAATGCATCCAGCCAATCCGGAATACTCTCGCGCAATGCTCTGTGGCTTGAGGCTTCCTCAAACAATTCGCGTACGCGCTTTAAACTCATACCGTGATTTTCTTTCCAAATGATTTCTCGCTTTTTGAAAATAAAAAAATAAGCACTCAGCAAACGCAATAACGACGGACGATCGAGCTTATAATCCGTTTCGGCAATATGGTTGAGCAATCTCCACCAGCGCACTACATCGTAAGTTGTTTCGGCAACAAAGGCGCGGTCTTTGGACCCCATTTTCGGATTCGATTTCAGCACGCGCTCGATTACTTTATCGGCATAATAACCGCGTTCAAAAATGTCGGTCAGCGCATCACAAACAGCATCGACTAAGGGGAAGTGGATTTTTTCGGAACTCATCTGCAGCAAATTTACCTATTATTGTGGGAGTACAAGACGAATGAAACTCCCCGAACGATTTTATCTTCGCTTTTCACCGGAAGGTCCGAAAGCATTAGCCTATACCATTTCATCCGAGGAGGCAGCATTTGAAGTGCAATTGGATAAAACCAAATACCGGCTTAAAGGACGATACACCGGGCATCAAAACTACATGGGTGAGCCCTGCGAAGACCGTTACCTCATGTGTGTGTTGCTAAATGCCAAAGAAATCCCGCATTACATTTTAGAAGAAAGCACAGAGGCCATTGACCTGGAATACTTCCCTTTCTTTCTCGACTATCTGGTGGACATGAGCGGCATGAACAAAAGTCCATTTCAGTGATTTTTTCGCTTCGTAACTTTTATCACCAAGCGTACATAGGAATTCCACTATGTTTGCAATGTGATAACGCCAATGACCACCAAAAAGGAAAAACAAAAACTCGAAAAAGCTTCGCGAATGCTGAGGACTTTATCGCATCCGCTGCGGATGGCTATGGTGGACATGTTGATTCGCGAGAAAAAAATGAGCGTTACACAAATTCACGAAGAGTTGCATATTGAACAAGCCATTGCTTCACAACACCTCGCAGCATTGAAAAAATGTGGCATTGTTGATCTGGAAAAAGAAGGAAAAAATTGTTTTTACTTTCTCTCCCAACCACTCATTCAAAGAATTATTGACCTTGTTAAAACATGTGAGACATGCTAATCATTGGATACATAGGAGCATTTCTCATGGGCATTGTTTTGGGTCTCATCGGTGGTGGTGGATCTATTCTTACGGTGCCTA
>JBIKKU010000073.1:0-10818 GCA_044360245.1 Flavobacteriales bacterium
AAACACATCACATTTCGCGCATTGTTTTGCATCCCGAAAATCCGAATGTTTTTTGGGTTGCGGCTATCGGACATTTGTTTACGCCCAACAAAGAGCGCGGTCTGTACATGACCAACGATGGCGGAAAAACGTTTCAGCAAACACTTTTCGTTAATGAAAACGCAGGAGCAATTGATCTTATCGTCAATCCTTCCAATCCAAACGAACTATTTTGTTCCAGCTGGCAACGCGAACGTCGCGCATGGAATTTTGTGGAATCCGGCGCAGGATCCGGCATTCATAAAAGTACCGACGGAGGAAAAACATGGACTTGGGTCAGTGGTCCGCAAAGTGGTTTCCCCAATGGCGATGGTGTAGGAAGAATCGGATTAGCTCAGTGCAAATCAAAACCCAATGTGGTTTATGCTTTTCTCGACAATCAATTCCGTCGACCGGAAGAGAAGAAATCCGAAAGCAACGACAAACTCAGCAAGAACATGTTCAAATCGATGAGCAAAGAAGAGTTCTTAAAACTGAGTGATGAAAAATTATCTGCATTTCTTTCTGAAAATGCTTTCCCCGAAAAAATCACCGTAGCCCTGTTGCGCGAAAAAGTGGGCAATGGAACACTGCTTCCATCAGCATTGGCGGAATACCTAGAGGATGCCAATTCATTGCTTTTCGACACTCCTGTAATTGGTGCGGAGATTTACCGTTCGGATGATGGAGGAAAAACATGGAAAAAAACGCATGAAGATTACATGGATGATATTGTGTACACGTATGGCTATTATTTCGGGCAGATCCGTGTAGACGATCACAATCCCGATAAAGTTTGGTTAGCTGCATTTGTTGTTGCTTACTCCGAAGATGGAGGAAAAAAATTCAAGAGCATTAACGGCGACAACGTGCATGTCGATCACCATGCCTTGTACATCAATCCCGGAAAAGAAGGACACCTCATCAACGGAAACGATGGTGGTGTAAACATTTCTTACGACAACGGAAAAAACTGGATACGCTGCAATCAGCCGAATGTTGGTCAGTTCTACACCGTTAACGTGGACATGGCAAAACCATACAACATTTACGGAGGCTTGCAGGACAATGGTGTTTGGTGGGCTCCGAGCACAACTTCCTCCGGCAGTGTTTGGCAAATGGAAGGACAATACCCCTGGAAAACCATTTTGGGCGGAGACGGAATGCAAGTGCAAATCGATCCGCGCGACAACACCACCGTTTACACCGGATTTCAATTCGGTCATTATTTCAGAATCAATAAAAACACCGGCGAATCATTTTACATCACGCCCAAACACGAATTAGGCGAACGTCCGCTGCGCTGGAACTGGCAAACACCTATTCTCCTCTCTCCGCATTCACCCGATGTGCTTTACATGTGCGCGAACAAAGTTTTTCGTTCACTAAAAAAAGGTGAAGAATTTGTCGCCATTTCCGAAGACCTTACCAAAGGCGGAAAACCTGGCGATGTGGCTTATGGTACCATTACTTCCATTCACGAATCTCCTTTAAAATTCGGATTGCTTTACGCGGGAACTGACGATGGAATGATTTGGGTGACGAAAAACGGTGGCACGCAATGGGAAAACATCAATGGAAATCTTCCTGCAGATTTTTGGGTACGTCGCATTCAAGCATCCAAATTCAAAGAAGGACGCGTGTATGTTTGTTTGAACGGACATACCCGCAATGATTTTTCATCGCTTTTGTTTGTGTCGGAAGACTACGGAAAAACCTGGCAAAAAATCGGATTGGATTTACCCATGGAACCGGTAAACGTAGTGCGTGAAGATCCGGTAAACGAAAACTTAATTTACGTCGGAACCGATCACGGTGTTTACATTTCTCTCGATCGTGGTAAATCATTCATGAGCATGCAAAACGGAATGCCGCGTGTTCCCGTGCACGACATGGTCATTCATCCACGCGATCACGAGTTGGTGGTTGCTACACATGGTCGTTCCATTTATGTGGCCAACGTAAATGAATTGCAGCAACTTCACGACAGCATCCGAACCAAAATGATGCATTGTTTTGAAATTTCTACAGTAAAACATTCCGCGAATTGGGGTGTAAAATTCAGCTACTGGGATGAAGCCTGGACACCAAGCACCAGCATTCCTTTCTGGTATGGAGGTTCTCCGCTAAGCGCTACACTCGAAGTAAAAGACGATAAAGGAAACCTCTTGCACAGCAGCGCAGTAGCCTTGAAAAAAGGTTTGAACTATATTTCCTACGATTTAAGCATCAACCGAAAACAAGATGCTCAAAAAGCAGCAAATGATATCGCTTATCTATCGCCCGGAAATTATGTTGTAAGCATTGCTTATGGTTCCTACCGTGCAGAAGGAAAACTGGAAGTGAAGGAATAAAAGGAAATTGTTTTTTGTAAAGCGGATCAACAAAGGTCTTTACTTCTCGCGAGCAACCGTGTAAAGTACAAGACCTTCCAGCGCACGTCGTGCTTCGTTTTCGGGGAATTCATGCAGAATGGCAAGTGCTTTGTCTTTGTATTCGTGCATGCGCTCGTTGGCGTATTTCAGTCCATTGGATTTTAAAACGAAATCAATCACTTCCGCAACACGTTTTGGATCTTCATTGTGGTTGCGTACAATATTGATCATTCGGCGTTTGGTGGCTTTATCGGTATTGTTCAGCGCATGAATCAAAGGAAGCGTCATTTTTTTCTCCTTGATATCAATTCCCGTTGGTTTACCGATGTTCTCTCCCGAACCAAAATCGAAAATATCATCCTTGATCTGAAATGCCATGCCCACATACTCTCCGAATTGTTTCATGCGTGCAACCGTGGCATCATCATTTCCCGCTGCAGCACATCCGCAAGCACAACAAGCCGCAACAAGTGAAGCCGTTTTCTGACGAATAATCTCGTAATAAATGTCTTCGGTAATATTTAGTTTACGCGCTTTTTCAATCTGCAACAATTCACCTTCACTCATCTCACGAACGGCATCCGAAACCAATCGCAGCAATCGGAATTCACCGTTTTCAACCGAAAGCAGCAAACCTTTGGACAATAAAAAATCACCAACCAAAACAGCAATTTTGTTTTTCCAAAGTGCGTTCAAAGAAAAGAAACCTCGACGTTCGTTGGAGTCGTCTACCACATCATCGTGTACAAGTGTGGCCGTGTGCAATAATTCAATTAAAGATGCGGCAGTGTAGGCGCTCTGGTTCATTCCGCCACATGTTTTGGCCGAAAGAAACACAAACATCGGGCGCATTTGCTTACCCTTGCGTTTGACGATATAATGCGTGATTTTATCCAAAAGCGCCGTACGGCTTTTCATAGCAGCACGAAAATGAACTTCAAATTCGTCCATTTCTTTTTCAATCGGTGCTTGTATCTCGCGGATATTCATCATGCGGTACGAATATACCCAATGTTCAGAGAGTTTCGGAAAAGAATCTGAAAAACATCAAGGCAATAACAAGCTGCCAAATTTATAGCGACTCCCCTGCTGCGAGTAAAGGACCAAGCGCTGTGAAGAAACCTGATAGAACATTTTTGGCCTCAAAATCAAGTCCATGCTCTTGCCCGAGAACAAAGACTGGTACGTGAAATTCCCCTCTTGCCCAAAACGAACAAGCATGGCATTGGAGCGGGAGGCTTTACTCATCACATATACTTCTTTTCCCGAATTGCGAAAATCAGGAGTATTACGCGGATTGTCATTGAACAAAATAAACACTTCATTCGCGGTATGCGCTATGGCATAAGAAGAGTAATAACCATCGTCGTTGGTCGACATTTGCTTCTTCGGTATTTTTTTGGTCCAGGCAATGCCTCCGTCCGGATTCACCTTTACCACCAGTATGTCGTTGTAGTTGTATTGATAATTCGTTGTGCTGCCATAATACGGTGAACCATATCCATAAGCGCCATAACCCCAATACCCGTTATTTAAAGGATCATTCGAATTGTAAACCACTTTGAGGTAATACTGCTCCGCAATCATAAAAACAGTTCCGTCTTTCAAGGTCACCAAATGATCGAAATAAAAATTACTCAACTCCTGCTCACCTTTCTTAATGCGGCGCTCGGGAATATAATCTGCAAGAATGTTTTTATCGAAAGGTTTAATATCCGATGCTACAATCTTGCGCGTTTCCGGATTCATGCGCAGAAAAAATGTTCCCGCAATGGCGTATTCGCGACTGTTGGAATAAAATCCGCCAATGGCCAAATCACCATCATCCATCAATTGAAAAGTGAGTGCTGAAATGTATTTTTCCCCCAAAGAAATTTCAATCTCTTTCACCAGGTTTCGGTCAGGGTAATACGACAATAAAGTATAAGTATGCAAAGCCGGACGTTCCGCTTCATCGTCGCGTTTCTTTTCTTCACCTGTTGAACAAACCAAGTGAATGTTGTTTTTTTTGTCTGCCAGAAAAGAAGTGCTTTTTATTTTTCCCGATTCGAAAGGAAGATCCAAAGGCTTTTTCCAAACGGGTTTCATGGCTGCATTGAAAAAGGTATAGAAAAACAAATTCATGTGCGGAAGTTTGCGCACGATGAGCAAATGTTTTCCATCATGCATTTCAACGGCAGTAAACTCCGGAGAAAATGCTGTTTTTGTTCCGGGATAAGAAAGGGAATCAATCAGCATGATCGGACCATCTCCCACTTCCGAAAGCAATTCACGCGCATACAATCGACGCATTTTATCGCGCTGCGAATACGTTTCGAGCAACAACCATTTGCGTCCTCCCACCACAAGAAAATCATTCAGAGAACTCTGCAAAGAATCAATCACCGGAAATACGATTTTCCGCGTTTCTTTACGGAGCATATCCGAAGGATCGAAGCGTTCAACGAGAATGGCGTTTGCGTTTCGTTTGGTGTTTTGCTTAATGACGTAAAAACTGGATGAGTCACTCATCATTCCGATGATGCTGATGCGTCGCTCCATTTTAAACTCTTCTCCCCATTGCACAGGAAGTGTTTGTCCTGAAGAAAACAAGGAAAGGCACATCAAAAGGGAAAAAATAAATGACATCATTTTAATGCTGCTGTGTTTTTGTTGGCCAATTGTCCGCAGGCAGCATCAATGTCCTTTCCGCGACTTCGGCGTACGTTGACAACAATGTTTTTTGATTCGAGAAAACGAGCAAAGGCATCCACTTTGTGTGCATCGGCTTGCTGGTATTCCCCATCGTCAATAGGATTGTATTCAATGATATTGACTTTGCAGGGAACGTGTTTACAAAACTCCGCCAGTTCACGGGCATCTTGCAATTCATCGTTGAAGTTGCGGAAAATGATGTATTCGTAGGTGACCCTTGTTCCTGTTTTATCGTAGAAATAACGCAAGGCTTCTGCCAAAGCATCGAGCGAATTTTGCTCATTGATGGGCATAATTTTATTGCGCTTTTCATCGTTTGCAGCATGCAAGGACAAAGCCAGATTGAACTTCACGCCATCATCACCCAGCTTCATGATCATCTTGGCAATGCCCGCGGTAGAAACCGTAATGCGTTGCGGCGACATTCCCAATCCTTCGGGAGAGGTAATTTTTTCTACCGATGCAAGTGTGTTTTTATAATTGAGCAAAGGCTCACCCATACCCATGTACACAATGTTGGAGAGTGGAATGTTGTAGGTGTTTTCGGCCTGATCGCGCAGCGCTACCACCTGATCATAAATTTCGCTTGCTTCAAGATTACGCATGCGTTTCAATTTTCCGGTGGCACAAAAAGCACAGGTCAATGAACAACCCACTTGCGAAGAAATACATGCCGTCATGCGCGAAGTCGTCGGAATCAACACGCCTTCCACCACATTGCTGTCGTGCAACTTGAATGCGCACTTGATGGTTTTATCCGAACTCACCTGACGATCGGCCAGGGATATGGAATAAATCACGAAACGCTCCTTTAATTTTTCCCTCAATTCTTTAGAGAGATTGGTCATGCCATCGAAATCATGAATCGATTTCTTCCACAACCACTCATACACCTGCTTGGCACGAAAGGGTTTTTCACCCATCTCGGCAAAAGCGGTTTTGATTTCTTCAAAACTTAGCGAACGAATATCGGTTAGCGCATGTATTGACATAAGGCAAAGATACGGAAAAGCCCGAAAAGACGGAGTCCCGCACAAGGCGGGACTCCCCAACTAAACCAACCAAAACCAAAATGGTGTGGCGTATCTGTCCGTTTCGGGACATTCCATTTTAGATCAGTACATAAGCAACAAGCAAAGGCTCGTTTTGTTTACCGATCAATACGTCTTTAACAACTTCCATTTGGTGCGCTTATAAAGCTTCACCTTGGATCTATAAAGCAATAAGAAGATAATTGGTACTACAACCAATGTGAGGAAAGTAGCAAAACTCAATCCGAAAATAACCGTCCAGCTCAAAGGACCGAAGAACATCACGTTATCACCACCGATAAAGAACTGAGCATCATAGTCGGAGTATAATGTAATAAAGTTGATGTTGATCCCCATAGCCAAAGGAATCAATCCTAAGAGCGTTGTGATGGCGGTCAGCAATACGGGACGCAAACGCGTTCTTCCGGCTTCGGCAATGCATTCTATAACCTCGGTCATGGCCAAGTTTTCATCTTCAGGGGTCTTGAGTTCTTCTCTGCGGCGATTGATCAGCAAGATGGTATAGTCAATCAACACAATCGCATTGTTTACCACCACACCCGCAAGTGAAATGATACCAATCATGGTCATGATGATTACGAAATCCATTTGGAAAATCACCAAGCCCAGGAACACACCAATGAGCGACAACACTACGGAAGTCATAATGATTGCAGGCGATGAAATCGAATTGAACTGTGCCACAATAATCAAGAACACCAGGAAAAGCGCAAACAATAAAGCATTACCAAGGAAAGCCATTTCTTTCGCCTGATCTTCTTGTTGTCCGGTAAATTTGAAACTAACGTTATTTCCGGATTTGTAGTTTTTCAATTTTGACTTCAACGAATCAACTACTTCATTCGGATTATACCCTTCGGACACATTGGAAAAAACGGTAACCACTTTGTCGAGGTTCTTGTGTTTTACCGAAGAATAAGAAGATGTTTTATGTGGTTCTTTGATGACGGTGCGGATAGGCACTTGCACCAACTGACCACTCAACATATCGCGGAACGTGATTTTTTGATCCATCAAAGCTTGAGGATTGTTGCGGAAATCTTCCTTGTAACGCAGGTTGATGTCATAATCCTCATCACCGATTTTGTACGTGGAAATGTCTTTCCCGAACAAAGCCGTACGCAGGGTCATGGCAATTTGCGCCGTTGAAACATCCATACGACGTGCTATTTCACGATCGACTTCAATCGGTAATTCCGGTTTTCCGGTTTCCACATCCAGCTTCAATTCATCTACACCTGCAGTTTTGGTTTCAGCAAGATAATCACGCAATTTTTCAGCCTCCACAATCAATGAATCGTAATCGTCTCCGGTGAGTTCGATGTTGATTGGCGGCTGTTGCGGTGGACCGGCATTGTCCTTAGCTACCACAATGCGTACATCCGCAGGAAATTGTCCTTCAAGTGCACGGTCAATTTCTTTCATGATCTCGGATGTTTTATTTCCTTTTCGGAAAGGCGCTTCGGCAAAGGAAATGGTAATACGCGCTTTATGCGGTGTATTCCCCATCGAGGGTCCTTCCATTGGATCGGAAGTTCCTTCACCCACTTGCGCAATGATGGAAGAAACCAATCGGAAAGTATCTGCAACCACAGTATCACCCAATTGCTTTTCTCCAACCATATAAACATCCTTGTATTTGGAAAGTGTTTTGGAGATGATCTCCTCTGCCTTTTTCGTGGTCTCGTTGGTTTTCAAGATGTCGGTACCCACAGGCATCTCCAAAAACACATTGACGTACGCCGGTTCATTTTCAGGAAAAAACAACACTTTGGGTGTAAACATACCCACTAGTACAAAAGAGAAAAACAGCATAGCGATAGTTCCAATAAATATGGTACGTGGTCGCTTTCTTAGTGCAAAATCAAGGAATCGTTTGTAAAAGTTTTCCAATCCCGGTAATAAGGTGTTTTGGAAATACGCTGTAGCAGGATCAAGCAAAAAGTAATTGATGAGCGCGAGTAGTCCATAGGTAATGAAAAGATTTCCTAACGTGAATTTTCCCGCAAACAAAAGCAAAGCCCCGACCAAAACAGCAATAAGTACATTTCTGAAAACCTTTTTCAATACCGGACGATCTTCGGTTGCTTTCATGTAAATGATCGCCAAAGCGGGATTGATGATTAGGGCAACAAACAAGGATGAAGAAAGTACCACCATCAAAGTAATGGGCAAGTATTGCATGAATTCACCCATTAATCCGGGCCACATGGCCAGCGGAATAAATGCTGCTACTGTTGTTGCCGTGGAAGAAATAATCGGAACGGCAATTTCACCTACACCGTATTTGACGGCTTCGTAGAGCTTCATGCCTTCACCCATCAATCGGTAGATGTTTTCAATTACCACAATTCCATTGTCCACCAACATTCCTAAAGCAAGTACCAGGGAGAACAGCACCATGATGTTGAGCGTTACGCCCATGGTGTTCAGAATCAGGAAGGACATGAACATCGACATCGGAATGGCGATTCCAACAAACAACGCAGAACGTAAGCCCAGGAAAAGTTGAAGAATCAATACCACAAGGATTACTCCGGAAATGATATTGTTTTCAAGGTTGGCAACTTGATCTTTTACTTTAAAAGACTGATCGTTGGTATAAGTAATTTCTACATCCGAAGGAATACGTCCGAGTTTCTTCGCATCTGCAACAATCTTAAATACATGATCGGATGTTTCAATAAGATTGGTTCCGGAGCGTTTGATCACGTCGATCATAACCACCGGTTTCAAATTCTGACGAGCAAAAGAAGTGGTGTCTTCCGCACCGAAAGAAACATCGGCTACATCGCGTAAACGAATGATGTTGAAATGATCGCGTTTTACAATGATGTTGCGCATTTGCTCCAGCGATTTGAATTCGCCTTCCACACGCACGTCGCGCGCCATACCTTCGGCTTTCAATTCACCTGCCGACATGGTCATGTTTTCTGCTGTGATGGCATTTTCAATATCACCGAAACTCACCATGCGCGATTCAGCATCGTGTTTGCGGATTTCAATTTTTACCTCTTTCTTCTGTACACCGCGAATCTCAGCTTTGGATACCTCATCCACTTTTTCAAATTCCTCTTCGAGGTATTCGGCAAATTCATTGAGTTCATCTACCGTGTACGATCCGGAAAGGTTGACGTTCATGATCGGGAATTCCGAAAAGTTCATCTCAAACACATTCGGTTCAGCAGGAAGGTCGCGCGGAAAATCTTTATCGCCACGTGCTTTATCTACAGCGTCTTTCACCTTGCGCAATCCCTGCTCGGGAGTAATGCTGAACTGGAATTCAACAATCGTGGTAGAGTATCCGAAAATACAAGTGGACTTGATTTTATCTACACCTGTAACCGTATTGATTTCTTTTTCAATTTTTCGTGTGATTTTATCTTCAATCACTTTCGGTCCCGCACCCGGATAAGCTACACCAACATAAATCGTTGGAATATTCATTTCCGGAAAGGCCTCTTTAGGCATGGCTTTGTAGGCAAGAATTCCACCAAAGGCAATCATAAGCGTAATCAGCAAAACTGTTTTTACGTTATCGATGGCCCAGTTGGTCATCCCGAAATCCTTAAGCAGGAACCGTTCTTTTTCTTCTGGTTGTTGGGTTGACATACGTTCTGTTTTCAAGATTTATTATTTCACCACTTGAACTTCCATTCCGGGTTTTACACCACGTGCACCATTTACCACAACAGCGTCTCCGCTTTTCAATTGCTCACGTGCACCTTCGAGCGGAAACACCACCGTGCGTTCATCATCGGCCGGACCGGTCTCAATGTTTACTTTGGTGATGATGTTTTTCTTGTCTTTGGTGTTCAGGATGTACACATAGTTTTGTCCGGAATTGCTTTGCAACACTGCTTCCGAAGGAACGGTTAACACACTGTCGAGGACTTCGTGTTTGATGCGCATGATGGCCACCATGTTGGGCAACAAACGATCGCCAGGATTGGCCATTTCCACTTCTACTTTAAACGTGCGGTTGGAAGGATTGATGAATTTTCCGGTGCGAATGATGGGAATATTTTTCATCGTGGTGTCGATCGATTCGATATGGATGTCCACCATTTTGTTTTTGCTAACCGACTTCAAATACGTCTCCATCACATCGGCAGCAATGTGTACGCGCGACAAATTGATGAGTCGAACCACAGGCATTTGCGGACCGGTCATTTCACCAAGCTTTAGAAAAATTTCATCTACCACACCTTCAAACGGCGCAACGATGGATAACTGAGAACGCTGTTCTTTCAAGGTTTCCAGCGTTTGCTCCAAACGTTCCTTGTTGTTTTTTGCTTGTTGGAATTGCAGTTCGGAACCAATGTTTTGTTCAAACAAATTCTTTTGCTTTTCATAAACAAATACAGCGAGTTCAAGATTTTTCTCTACCTCCTGAATGTTTTTGTTGATGACATCTGCATCGAGCATCACCAGGGTCTGACCGGCATTCACGTGCTGACCTTCTTCAACTAGAATTTGTTTTACCAAACCACCCATGGATGAAGTGAGGTTGGCAATTTTATCGGCTTCAATAACACCTTGCACTTCGATATAATGCTGAAACTCTCCGAAACTGATGGTTTCTGCACTTACGATAGGCAGTGTTGAATTGGTCTTGGTGGAATCTTTATCCGTCTCTTTTTTGCTTTCACCGGAACCTGCACATGAAGAGAGAACAA